>JAHQYM010000176.1 GCA_024421095.1 Acidimicrobiia bacterium | reverse complement strand
GTGGCCATCCCCCTGTCGTCGGGTTGTCCCGAGTGGACGTGTCGTCGTCCGTGATCGTTAACGACACCGCAGCGTGACCAACCACCCGTCGTCGGGTTGTCGCGAGTGGACCGTGTAGTGCATCAACCAACGACAACCAGTAGACACGCCCATTGGCTTTGTTGCTGCTGTGGATTCGGGAGGTGGGTCGGCCACCAACCCACAGGGTCAACTTGCACACCGATCCTCCAGGCACTCAACTGAATGTCAACACTGATTTTGGAGAAACCCGCCCGCACACATAACGATTCCCGCAGCTCACGCACGCACGCCCGCTCGAACCTCAAACGCGAGAAGCGACAAAAAGCCTTAGCATGCACGGGCTGCCATTCCCTGGCGACTGGGTGCCCGAGTGGGCAACGCGAGAAGCGACAAAACGCCTTAGCGTTCACGGCCGGCTAACTCAGGTGTAGTCGGAGTATTTCTCCAAATAACGCACTGGCCGACTGAGAGCATCTTTGCGGAACGGGTCACCGAGTTCTTTCGTGGTCATCACCTCAATAACAGTGGTCTGGCGCTTGGTCATTTGATCATCAATGGCTCGCTCAAGCACCGGGCCGACATCATCAAGTTGATCGACACGGATACCGGACGCGCCCATCGCCTCAGCAATCTCCGCATAGTTTTCGCCACCTTCAAGTTCCCCAGCCACGAAACGCCGACCATAAAAGTCGACTTGGTTCTTCTTTTCTGCACCCCACTGGCGATTATGAAACACGACTGCGGTAACAGGAATATCGTGGCGCACCGCAGTCATAATTTCCACCATGCTCATCGCCCAAGCTCCATCACCAGCATAGGCAACCGCTGGGCGATCATCAGCGGCTTTCTTCGCACCAATAATGGTAGGTAGCGCATACCCGCAGTTGCCCCAACTCATAGCCGCAAAGAAGGAACGCGGTTCCTCGAAACGCAAATAACTATTGGCTACCGAGTTGATGTTTCCAATATCGGTGGAAACCATCACTCGATGCGGCATGGCCCGCTCAAGTTCCCGCAATGCTTGGCGGGGGTGCAACCAACTTCCTTCCTCGGCCGCTGCTTCTTTGATCATATCAACACTGAAGTCATCGGTTTCTTCTGTCCAGTCGTCCAATTCGGCTTCCCAAGCAGATTTCTCAGACCGCATTTTACGCAACCGTTCGGCGCGGTTCTGGTCGGCTAGCAACTCACGGTCAACGAGCCGCGAACTGAGGGCGCTCGCAGCTGCGCCAGCATCACCGCAGATACCCACATTAATTTTCTTTACCAAACCAAGCATCTTCGCGTCAGCGTCCACTTGGATAATCTTGGCTTCCCTCGGCCAGTACTCGAGACCGTGTTGGGGCAAAGTGCCAAACGGGCCCAAGCGGGTGCCGAGCGCTAGAACCACATCGGCCTCAGCAATAAGTTTCATCGCCGCTTTAGAACCCTGATAACCGAGCGGTCCGCACCATTGCGGATGACTCGCGGGGAACGAATCGTTGTGCAGGTAACTGTTGACAACTGGGCAAGCGAGCCGTTCAGCTAAGGCAACTGCTTCGCTCATAGCGTCACCCATCACCACGCCACCACCGCTAATCATCACCGGAAACCGGGCGCTGGCTAACAAATCAGCCGCTTCGTTAAGGGTGCGCTCCCCGCCCGGCCCTCGGTCAAGACGCATAGGTGTGGAAATGTCCGCGTTGATATCACCATAAAACCGATCCCTAGGAATGTTGAGTTGCGTCGGGCCCATCTCCGCGAGCGCCCGATCGAAGCAACGAGCGGTGATTTCAGCCATGCGCGCCTCGTTGTTGATATGGCCCTGGTATTTGGTGAACTCTTCAAACATCGGCAGTTGGTTGGTCTCTTGAAAACCACCGAGACCAATGCCCATGGTGCCCGCTTCCGGCGTGACTATCACCACCGGGCTGTGTGCCCAGAAAGCGGCTGCTATCGCGGTAACACAGTTGGAAATGCCGGGGCCATTCTGCCCGATAACCACGCCGTGCCGTCCGCTCACTCTTGAATAGCCATCAGCCATGTGGGCTGCACCTTGTTCGTGTACCACTGGCACGAACTCAATCCCTGCGGGTTCGAATATATCCATCGCATCCATAAAAGCGCTGCCCATAATGCCAAAGACGGTGGTCACACCGTTGGCAACCATTGTCTCAACAAAGGCTTCACTAGGGGTCATTCGGGTCATGTTTCCTCCAATCAAAAACGACAGTAAGAGCCTATAACGAATCCGTGAGAGTGCCTAGCGCAAACCGCTTTCCAAGTGCCGGATTCCCGCAATCAGCAACTCCAACAAATGATCAAAGGAATCGTCTAGGTCGTGCTCATGGGGATGCCCATTGCCAGATTCGAGATGAGCAAATCCATGAAATGCGCTTCGTAGACCTCGAGCCACATGCATCCGTTCATCTTCGTCTAAATCGAAACTTGCTAGCGCACGCGCCACGATTGCCACGATGCGCTCCACGGCATCTTCGAGTTCAAGGTCGCCAGCACACGGGTAGCGGTCGGTGGCCGCGTACAATCCAGGATGCTTTTTGACTAGCGCACGCCATGCTCGACCGATAGCTACAACCGCAGCGTTACCCGACACTCCAACGGCAGTTTCAGTGAGCGCATCAGCCAGCAACTCGCGGCCTCTCAGAGCGAGACATTTGATTAGCGCGTCGTAGCCGTCTACATGACGATAAAGGGCTGGTTGACGGACACCCAGTTCATCGGCAACACGGGTTAGGGTCACCGCTTCGAACCCTTCGGCATCGGCTAGAGTAGCCGCGCATTCAATGACTTGGCTTGAATCCAAAGTCCGCCGATCAAGCAAAGTCATCGGCTCAGGCTATCGCCCTTGAACGCGGACACGCACAACATGACCATGGTAAACCAACCATCAAGCAAAGTCATCGGCTCAGACTACCCACCTTGAACGCTGTTGAGCGCATGGCCGCCGCTTGGAGAGCGCCCAGCACCGCCACGTTAACAATGTCTTCGCTCGAACATCCCCGCGAAAGGTCGTGCATCACCGCGTTGAGGCCCTGAAAAAGCGGCCCGAAAGCTCGCGCCGAGCCGAGCCGTTCGGTGATCTTGTATGCGATATTGCCAGCATCTAGGTCGGGGAAGATGAACACGTTGGCATTGCCGGCAACTTCGGATTCTGCTGCTTTGGTTGCGGCGACCTCAGGCACCCAAGCCGTATCAAATTGCAGTTCACCGTCAATCTTGAGTTGTGGAGCCTGCTTTTTGACCAAGGTGGTGGCATCACGCACTTTGTTGACCCGGCGATGCTGCGCGCTACCTCTGGTGGAAAAGGACAGCATCGCCACACGGGGTTCTTCACTGGTGAGTTGGGCAAAGGTTTCAGCGGTTGAGACCGCTATGGCGGCGAGTTGCCGTTCGCTTGGGTCGGGCACCACCGCGCAGTCACCGTAGGCGATTGGTCTGCCATCGGGCAGCACGAACAAAAAGCAGCTGCTAAG
>JAHQYM010000175.1 GCA_024421095.1 Acidimicrobiia bacterium | reverse complement strand
CTGTTACCAAAACTCGTGTCCAGCGTCCCTTCAGCGGGCGTGGAACTTTGCGCTTGGCCAACACCCGGCACAAAGGCCAAGACCGATGCCACCACCGCAGCCACCAACCAAACCGGCCTCGACCGCCGCCAGAACCGGCAAGGCATCACACCCAACGGACTATTCGTATTCAATGCATTCATAAGAAGCCAACTTTCTTTCTAGACCTCAGGGAAGGATACAACGCGCCACACAAAAAACAACCACACCCATACGCCGCCACAAATCTTTTCTTCAATAGCGATTCGCGTTTTGGGGTGGAGCGCGCCGCTCGGCGGGTGACCAAGAGCCTCCTGAAGTGCCGCCGACACCCGGCATCTCAGCGGGCAGTTCGCCCGCCGCTCGGTGATACTGCGCGATCATTGAGTGGGTTGTTCCGCCTCCGAGGAATCGTTCAGTAGTGCTTGACGGTGGATCTCGTCATCCAATAATATGTAGGTGCTCCTGGTGTTTCGACTAGCAGTTGCGCCAGTGTGGTTTTTCCGTATTGGCGAGGTCGGTGGAGCATCACGACCCAGGAACATTCCAACGCCCTCTCAAGCCGCGGTTGCAGGTGTCGGTTAACTGTGCACATATTGTGACGCTAGCACTACTTTAGAATTTACCCAGAAGATAATTGCGAAATTGCCCGCGCGATAATTGCGAAATTGCCGAACATCACGACTAGGTGACTGCGCTCGCAGCACACAATAACGGTTTGTAGCGTGTTGACGACAAAACATCGATCTGGTAGATTTGTAGCGTGAACACTACAAGCGATCCTTATGCTGGCCGGTTCCGCACGAAGCAGGCACCGAAACGGCTTCTCACATCATCACATCGGCTCGGACGCGCCGTCAGGCAAGCCCGCCACGAACTGGGTTGGACACAACAGCACCTATCAACACCGTAACATTCTTCGAAATTTGCAATTCATGCATTCAAATCGTTGCAATTCATGCATCAACGTCTTGCGTTTGATACATTGAAGACGTTGCCGTTGCAACATCAACGCGTCTAGGCAAGGAAAGATCGGTGTCACGAAACACCGCGAAAGAAGAACAGTACCTAACGAGGGTCGCCGACAGCATCGTGCGACAACGGCTCAGGTCTGCACCCGCTGTGTTGCTAGAAGGCGCACGCGCCTGCGGCAAAACAACCACAGCCCGTCTGTTCGCGGCAAGTGAAGTGCTCCTAGAACGACGCCTAGCCGCGGTATCGCTAGCGTCAATCGCTTCCCTGCCCGTGCTTGACGGGGCCGTGCCTCGCTTAGTAGACGAATGGCAAGTCGTGCCCGACATCTGGGACATAGTTCGGCGCGAATGCGACAAACGCGGACTGCCAGGGCAATTTATTCTGACCGGGTCCGCAGACCCACCAACCGACATCAAACAACACTCTGGAGTAGGCAGAGTTGCTAGGGTACAAATGCGTCCCCTGTCACTATTTGAGTCTGGGCTTTCTACTGGAGCCGTCTCACTAAGGGCGCTATTTGAAGGAGTGGAGTGCTCGGCACCAACGCCATCTGCCGAATTCGGCGACGTGGTTGACGCAATCTGTCGAGGCGGTTGGCCTTTGTGCCACAACCTCAACCCCGACGATGCTCAAGACTTTGTCAGCGACTACCTCACCGAACTCACACAAACTGAAGTACCTGCGGTTGACGGCTCCAAGCGTGACCCGTACCGGCTTGGCCGCCTGTTCAATTCGCTCTCACGCAACATCTCCACCGAGGCCACGATCAGGACCCTTTCTGCGGACACTGGTGGGAGTCGGCCACTTGATCCGCGTACCGCAGATTCGTATCTATCGGCATTACGTAGGCTCTTCATCGTTGAAGACATGCCTGCTTGGAGCCCCAAACTGAGATCGCGTTCTCGGCTACGGCGCGCTCCGAAACGGCAACTCGCCGACCCGTCCCTCGCGGTGGCTGCCTTAGGCGCTGATCGCAAACGACTATTAGCTAACCCCGAGACCCTAGGGTTCTTGTTTGAATCGCTGTGCGTGCGAGACCTACGCGTTTATTGCGGCGCGCAAAGAGCGGAACTCAACCACTACCGCGACAATACCGGTCTTGAGGTCGACACCATCATTTGGAAACGCAACGGCGAATGGATCGCAGCCGAGATCAAACTAGGCGGGCGGAGCGCAGTTGACGCAGCCGCCGCTTCCCTAATCAAACTCCGAGACCGCATTGACACCACTGCCGTTGGTGAACTCCGCCGTTTGCTAGTAATCACAGCCACCGGGTTTGCCTACGAACGAACCGACGGCGTTTCCGTAACACCCATCACCAGCCTAGGACCCTAAAACACCGCCGCAAATTAGGTGCCGAGTGGTTTGCCTAAACGGCTATGGTCACCCAACCTCGCAGCCCCTGTGAAGCCCAAAACCTCGGCAGCACACAATAACGGTTTGTAGCGTGTTGACGACAAAACATCGATCTGGTAGATTTGTAGCGTGAACACTACAAGCGATCCTTATGCTGGCCGGTTCCGCACGAAGCAGGCACCGAAACGGCTTCTCACATCATCACATCGGCTCGGACGCGCCGTCAGGCAAGCCCGTCACGAACTGGCTTGGACACAAAAGCACGGCGGCCTCCATCGGTGGTTGCGACAAGTCGGCCATACTGGTCGGTGATTAGTTAGCAACCGAACCGATGGAGGTTTCTAATATGGTACAGCGTTTGTGTTTTGATGAGCGGACGCGGATCGAGGTGATGTGTGAGGCTCAGTTGAGTGTCGCGGTGATAGCGAAGCGGTTGGGTCGTCACCGGTCTACGGTGTATCGAGAGTTGGCCCGCGGCGGCGGGCTCGACGGTTACTGTGCGCGTGCAGCTCACCGGCGGGCAGGTGACGACGCGGCTCGCCCGAAGACGGCGGCCTCCATCGGTGGTTGCGACAAGTCGGCCATAATGGCCGGTGAACAATCAGCAACCGAACCGATGAGGGCCGCCTCTGGGTATCCGAATCCTGGTGGGGCAGGAGATCAGCGCGGCTGGGGTGTTTGGTGGTTGTGGGTTCCCCAGAGTGCGTTGATGGGGGCGAGCCAGAGGCGGTCGCCGACGCGGTGGCAGTATGGGCCGGTGTGGAGTAGCATTCCGACGCGGTACGTGCCTGGTGCTGTGAGGTCGAGTTGGTCTCGCAACCAGCGCAGATGTTTGAGATGGTTCTCGCCGGGACTGCCTGTGGCTTTCACCTCTACCGCGGCGAGCGCGCCGTCGCTGCGTTCAAGGACGATGTCTGCTTCGTGGCCTGCGTAGTCGCGCAAGTGGTGGACGCGCACGTCCGCCGATCCGCCCGTGTGGCGTGCGAGTTCGTTGGCCACGAAGGACTCCAGCAGCGGGCCGGCGACTGTCGATGTCGGCGATGCCAGGGCTTCGGCATCGGTGCCGAGCAGCGCTGCGGCCATGCCGCTGTCGGCGAGGTGCGATTTGGGTCGTCTCACGACCCGGGAGGCGTGCTTGCGCGACCACGCCGGCACCGGATTGACCATGAACACGGTGCGGAGCCACGCGAAGTAGTGGTTGAACGTGGAGC
>JAHQYM010000026.1 GCA_024421095.1 Acidimicrobiia bacterium | reverse complement strand
TCGTATCCCTACCGATCGCGACGAACCGACCCGTGGAGTCTGATGTTGAAATCACAGTTGAAGCGCTCCCCTCTGACATCACAGTTGAAGGACTCCCCTCAAGCACCGCAGTCGAATACCAAGACGAAGACAACCCGGGCGATTTCCGTATCGTCGAAAAAACCGTGACCATCCCCGCTGGCAGTCGGTTCGCCCGCGTGGCCGTGCATATAAGCGACAACGCCGGCACCGACCGTAAAAGGATCAACCTGCGCATCGCCGACGGCGACGACCACCTGTTCCGTCACCCCACCTACCGACACTCCTACGTCTTCATATCCCCGCCCGCCAACCTCCAACCAACCCGCAACACCCCAACTTTCACCCCAACTTTCACCCCAACCGCAACCGTGCCCCCAACCACAACCGCACCCCCCGACACCGACGACACCGGCACCGACGGTGATGGGACTGACCCCGACGACACCGACGGCGATGGGACTGACACCGACGACACCGATACCGATTCTGAAACCGACGAGACCGATACCGACGACACCGACGGGACTGGCACCGACGACCCCGGCACCGATCCTGAAACCGACGACGGGGCGGTGCAACCAGCCGGGTTCACCGATGTCGACCGAGAAAGCAGCCACGCCCCCAACATCGACGCAATCTACGCAGCTGATATAACCGAAGGTTGTAGTAGCGACCCGCTGCAATACTGCCCCAACGACCCACTCACCCGCGCCCAAATGGCAACATTCCTAGTACGCGCCCTCGAACTGGAACCCGCGCAAACTGCCGGGTTTACCGATGTAGACACCACAAGCACCCACGCCGCCAACATCGACGCGCTCTACGCCGCGGGCATAACAGTCGGCTGCGGCAGCGACCCGCTGCAATACTGCCCCAACGATCCCCTCACCCGCGCCGAGATGGCAACGTTTCTAGCACGCGCCTTCGAACTGGAGCCGGCGCAAACCGCTGGGTTTACCGATGTAGACACCGCGAGCACTCACACCCCGAACATCGACGCGCTCTACGCGGTAGGTATAACGGTCGGCTGTGGCAGCGATCCCTTGCGCTACTGCCCCAACGGCTCCGTCACCCGCGCCGAAATGGCAACCTTCCTAGTGCGGGCATTGGACCGACTGTCGAGTTGAATTGGCGTTCACGTCCTCGCTCTTCCCGCAGCGCCACCGCGACCGACCGCTTACCGTCGTGTGCCGCCCGCCCCCCACCCACCCCCCCCCGCCCCCAACGCGTTCCCGTGGGGGCCCGCCCACCCCCCCGCCGCTTCAAGGTACTCGATCTCCGCCACAACAGCGCTCCGCACAACCTCAGCATCTCGAAGCGTCCCAGAGTCGAGCGCGCCAATAAGACACACATCTTGCCCCTCACCCGCCCAGTACAGCCGCGGTTGCCGCCTCGCCTAGAAGTCGATCTCGAAGCCCGGTTCCTCGTGTACTGGCGGTAGCAGAGCAATCTCGTTTCGCCATCGCGCGATTACTGCGTGGTGGGATGTGAACCGGGGGTCGGCCTCGATGCTTTCGAGCGCTCGGTCGAGCCAGGCGGATTTGAACATGGGGTCTTTGTCGGCGGCAAGTCGGCACATCTCGGTGAGCCCGTGACGGGCCTCCAGGGCGATGAGGTCGTGGAGGTCTCGGACCTCCTCGCGGCGGCAGAACGCCAGCAGCTTGTCGCCGACGAGGTCGTGCTCATGCATCAGTAGCCCATCGGGAGTGTCCACGACGGGGAACGACCGGTAGTCGACGCCAATGTCGATCGACAAGTCCTCACCTTCGAAGTTGACCGTGAGCCGCATGAGCTGCGGGTACTCGAAGACCCGCTCGGTGATGAACGACAGCGTGTGGAGGTGGCGTTCTACCTGGCGGACGAACCCGTCGACGACGGTACCGGCGGGCCCTAGGAAGTCGAGGTCTCGGGTGGCTCGGTCAATGATGCCGTAGGCGATCAGGGCAACTCCGCCTCCCAGAGCGAATTCATGCTGGCGGCCGAGTTCACCGATGATGCGCCGCACCTCGACCTGCAGGGGGGGTAAGCACCGGCGAGCCTACCTGGTGATGCCGCGGCGATCGAACCAAGCCTCCCATGCCTCCACGACATGCTGGGACAACCAGATCCGTTCCCACATGGCTAACAACTCGTCAAGCCGAATGTAGAAACGGACATCGTCCTCACGGCCCTCTGTCAGTACCAACTGGTAAAGGTGCAGTCGATCCCATTCATCATCAAGATCGAATGGTCCGGCGTACGACCAGTCGATGTGGATGGGGAGTTCCACGATACCTGCGGCTTTGGTGATCGTGGGATCATCAATGTCATCGGGTGTGGCCACCTTCCGACAGGCAATCCACGGGGGCAATGTCATCTCGGTGAAATGCGCCATGACCACAATCCTACACCATCACGGGCAGCCCAACCTCTCCGGTCACCCGTTTGGTGTTGTTGTCCCACTCTCCGACCCCCGTCGGCCCGCCCTTCAATCGTTTACAATGTCAATCATGTCCACTACCTAGCCCAGCGACTTCGACTACGAACCCACCGACGATGATGAGTCTGACCTGACTACTGCCACTCATCGCGGAGCACTTCGACGGTATCGGCGGGATAGATCTTGTCGAAGAATCCCGCTGTGTCGCCGAGTTGGTCGCTAATGCGCTCGAACATAACGCGCCCAGGGCCAAGAGCACTGCCTCGCAACGACTCACGTTTCGCAAGACCCGCGGCCGCGAACGCCTCCGCGGGAATAGTCACTTGGTGCTTTGAGGTGATTGTTGTGCAACCACGCGGCCGTACTCTTACTGTTTCGTCCATTAGTATCACTTTAGGCGGCGTTCGTTTGAGTCGCAAGGCCGTGTGCTCCTAGACTCTAGTATGTTTCATGGCAAGGCATGCTTTACAGCGCCGTTATTTTCGCTACGTGACTTCAACGGTGAAGCAAGCCGCGTCGATTGTGGTTCCGATTTTACGAAGGGATGGAAAGCTCTATCGGTTCGGATGCTGTCTCTTCTCCGACCATAAGGCCGAATTGTTGCAACCACCGATGGAGGCCGCCATCGTTGTCGGTTCAACGGGTGGAGTGAGTGCGTCGGAGAGTGGGATAATTTCTTTTGAAGTTTGCTTGCATGTGGGAGTCGTTTGGTCTATCGTCTATCGTATCGCAACCTCAAACTTAGGAGCAACCATGCATACTAAACTATCACCCCCCCCCCCCCCCCATCTTTAAGCAATGAGACTTTTTGTCGTTTTCAGCGTTCACTTTTGGTGTTGTCTTTGTTGGTGGTGTCGTTGCTGGCACCAATCGCTAGCGCGGTTGGGGGATACGGCGATGTTGACGACGACCAATATTTCGCTGAAGCTGTGCAATGGTCAGTCGACAATAACATTACAGGAATAGAAGGCAACTGTTTTTTGCCTGAGGCGTTGGTGTCCCGCGGTGAAGCAGCGGTTTACTTGCACAATATGCAGCAACGCCCAGCAGCTCCCGCGCATGGGTTTGTTGATATTGTTGATGAGTCTCAGAACGCGGCGGTGTCTTGGTTGTATCACAACGAGATAACGACTGGCACGTCAGAGACCACTTTTGGCCCTGACGCGAAACTAACGCGGGCTCAACTGGTGACGTTTTTGTGGCGTTTGGCTGGCGAACCTGTGGCGCCGAAGCATTCTTTTGTTGATGTGAAAGCGTCTTGGCAACAAAATAGTGTTTCCTGGGCTGCTGACCGGGGTATAACGAGGGGCACATCACCAACCATGTTCGAACCTGACGCTGAGTTGACACGCGCGGAAATAGTCACGTTTTTGTACCGCTACCAGAATGAACCCGAAGTCACCCTAAACCCGAGCACTCCCAACTGCGACCCCGCAAATCCAACCACCACCACTCCGCCAACAACGACCACGACTACAACGACCACGACCACAACGACCACGACCACTCCGCCAACCACGACCACAACGACCACGACAACCACGACGACACCGCCCGTAGTCGTCTTGTTCACCCCTCCACCACCGCCACCACCACCCTCCACAACGACTACCACGACAACCACCACTCCAACAACTAACGAGGTTTTGGTTCCGGCTGAGGACAGCACCCCGGTGGTTGCGGTGACGCATGAGTGCCAAAGCGATGAACCGCCTTTCGTGATCCAACGTGGACAAGCCCGACCGTTCAAGAAGACCGCGAACCACGGGGATACGAATTTCAATGCAGATGAGGAGGCAAACTTTCGGATAACTGGCTTGGAGCCGAGCGAGGTCCGCAAAATCACAGCAATCACAGGTTCTGGCTTTCGTTTCTTTTACGGCAGCCGAATTTTCCTGTTGAGTATTTCTGCAACAGCCCCAGTAAATGTGCCGGAAGGTACTCAGTTCACGGTGTGGTGGGGTGACAACACCGAGACTCAATGCAGAACAGTGTTGGTCGGTCCCCATCATCCTTCGTACACGCCGCCCAGCGACGTCTGTGTGGTCGAAGGGAATGCTAAAGGTGTGCTCCCAGAGAATGCTGATAATCCTAAATGTGTCAGGGTCCCTGTTCCTTTTCTGATACCGTGACGCAACACACGAGAATACTCATTGCGAACCCACCACAGAGAACCGCGAAACTCATCAATCCTCGGGTTGAAAGCGTCTGGATACTTGGCGGTGAGTGGTGAGCATATCGTCTACGTGCGGCGAAGTTGGTTCTCCATTATGCACGATCAACGATCCATTATCGCGACGAACCGGCCCGTGGAAGCTGATCTTGACATTACCATTGAAGCACTCGGCTCAAGCGCTGCGGTCAAAAACGCAATCCACGCGGCAGGCATAACCGAAGGCTGTGGCAGTGATCCGTTGCGCTACTGCCCCGACGGTTCGGTCACCCGCGCCGAGATGGCAACCTTCCCAGTAAGGGCATTAGACCTACCAACCTCACCACAACCCTAAGACCCGTCTCCTAGACCCATTAGCTCGGCCGACGGCCAGAACCCGGCGCGCTCAGCGGTGAACTCGGGAATTGTCCTGTCGGAACTCGACACCGTTTGTGTAGTCCGGAGACAACATCACCTGAGATACTGTATGATGTGGCCTGCAAGCAACAAACAGCAACTCGGATGGGATTGTAGCGTGCAGACTACACAACCAGAACCTCTACGTAGACCCAGCACAGCGGTCACGTCGCCTCACAGACTAGGACGAGCCATCAGACAAGCCCGCACCGAACTCGGCTGGACCCAAGCCGAACTGGCAAACAGAACCGGTGTGGCGCGAGCACAGATATCAGCAATCGAAACTGCCCGCGCCAACCCCAAAGCAGCGACACTCATAGAACTGCTGCGGGCATTGGACTGCGAAATAGAGATCCACCCCATAGACCGTTCACAGTTCAACCTCGACGACCATCTGAACCAGCATGTCCGATGACCGACCTTGACGTGCTGCTCCACGGTCGGTTGGCAGGAACCGTTTCAGAAGCCCGCGGCAACCGGGCGACGTTCGTTTACAGCGACGAATACCTCGCCTCGCCGTTACCTGCTCCGCTGTCGGTGAGCATCCCGCTCGGTGAGGGCACCCACGACGTCGAAGCGTGGCTCGACGGATTGCTGTCAGACACAGCGGAGCGGATCGGTGATCTCTCCGAGGGAATCGTTGATGCTTTCACCGAAGCCATCGACACGCTTCCTGCCCGAGCCAGGGCGTTGCCTTGCGTCGCGGACCTGCGTCAAGGGGTTTCGTTGCGGAGCATCGAGGGGATGAACGTCTCGAAACTAGCAGCGAAGACGCCGCAGAAGCATCCCAAGAACCGTTCGGTATCGGTTAGAAGTTCCCCGCTGGACCGTTGCACCCACATTGGAGTCAGGTCGCGTGAACGATGCAAGCTCACAAAAGGGCACAGATCAGCGCACCGATATCACTAAAGCGGTGTTGGTTCGCTCCAGCGAAACCGATCAATCCACGGGTTGAAAGCGTCTGGATACTTGGCGGTGAGTGGTGAGCATATCGTCTACGTGCGGCGAATTTAGTTCTCCATTATGCACGATCAACGATCCATTTACGATGGTGTGATACGCGCTCAGTGGGCCACAACGAAGCCAGCCCTCTACCAAGTCATCCAGCACACCCGCAAAACTCGGGCCTTCAAGTTTCCAAACAGCAATGTCTGCTACTGCGCCAAGCGACAGTTCACCAAGTTCACCGAAACGGCCGAGGCAACGCGCCCCACCACTAGTCGCCATCTCTAGCGCCGTGCGAGCGGGCATCGCCGCGGCTCCGTAGCGCAGTTTGCCAAGCAACATCGCCAAGCGCGCCTCTTGCCAAAGAGAGCCACTATCGGCCGAAGAGGAACCGTCACAACCCAACCCAACAGGGGATCCAGCATTGCACAGATCAACGACCGGCGCGATACCAGAACTAAGGATCAGGTTGGAACTAGGGCAGTGGGCGACACCAACACCAGCGCTACCCAAACGGGTGATTTCGGCTGGGTTTGGCCGCACGCAATGCGCCACCCAACTCCTCTCGCTCAGCCAACCACAATGCTCAAAATGTTCAACACAGCGCATCCCATAAGTGGACATTGAATAGTCGTCATCCTCTGAGTTTTCAGCCAAATGCGTATGCAAGCGCACATCTAACCGCTCAGCGAGTTCAGCCGACTGCCGCATAAGCGACGTAGAAACCGTGAACGGTGAACAAGGAGCCAACGCAACCCGAATCATCGCCCCGTGGCTGCGTTCGTGGTGGCGAGCCACCGCACGCTCGCTTTCGGCGAGAATAAACTCTTCGTCACGAACCGCATTATCAGGCGGAAGTCCACCATCTTTCGCCGACAAACTCATTGATCCGTAAGTCGGATGAAACCGCATCCCGAGGTCTTGAGCGGCAGCTACTTGAGCGCTCAACAAATCACCCGCACCAAGCGGATGCAAGTAGTGATGATCGGTCGACGTGGTGCATCCGCTCAAGGCCAGTTCTGCCAACCCGACCCAAGTAGAGACCCGCACTGCTTCTTCATCCAACGCAGCCGTCCACAACGGATACAACGCCTTTAACCAACCAAACAAAGGTGCCGAAGTCATCGGCGTGTAGGCCCGGGTCAGGTTTTGAAAAAGATGATGATGCGTGTTGATCAAACCTGGGGTGACCAAACAACCATCGGCGGAGATGGTTTTCGTGGCTTCGGGACGGGGTTCATAGTGATACCCGACACCTGAAATCTTGCCGTTGGTGCAAGCCACCCAACCCCCAGAAATCTCTCGACGCGAAGCATCAACAGTAGCTACCAATGAAGCGTCAACAATCAACAGGTCGGCGAACACGAATCAACGTTCCTCGCGGCGGAAAGGCACACCAAGCGCGGCTGGAGCATCAGCCGGTCGGTTCCTTAGGATTAACGCACCAGCAATCATCACGGCAATAGTAAGCAAATACGGCAGCATTGACCACAAAATCGGATGCCACGGCAGATCGAAGCTCTCGGTACGACTCGGCAAAGCCATAGCCAAACCAAACAAAAACGCTCCCAAGGCAACCCGACGCACCTTCCAAGCCCCAAATATCACTAGCGCAACCGCGATCCAACCGCGTCCGGCCACAACCCCTACCGTCCAGCCAGGGCTAATCGAAAGCGACAAATAAGCACCGCCCAAAGCGGCCAGCGCACCACCAATCGCCACCGCGAACAAACGCAAACCGACCACCGAATGACCCGCAGTATCGGCAGTTGCCGCGGATTCCCCGGCGGCGCGCAACGCCAACCCCCCACGCGTTCGGTTCAAACCAAACCAAGCAACGCAACCCAGCGCTAACGCCAAGTAGGCGAGCGGAGACTGCTGGAAAAATATTCGGCCGATCCAGGCAATATCGCTCAGCGGCCCTAAGTCGACATCCACGAACTGCACATCGGGCCGAAGCCCCTCATAATCCGTACCCCAAAAGTTGGCTAAACCAACCCCGAAAATCGTCAACGCAAGACCACTCACCACTTGATTAGCTCCAAGAACCACCGCAAACAGGCCGTGAATCATTGCCACTAAGGCACCAACAATAGACGCAGCGAGCAACCCCAACCAAGGACTACCGGTCTCAATCGCGAACACGAAACCGCCGACAGCACCCATCGCCATCATTCCCTCAACCCCAAGGTTCAGAACCCCAGCACGTTCGGCGATCAACTCCCCGAGGCTCGCCAAATAAATCATCGCACCGAACTGAATCGCCGCGAACAGCAAACCAATCAGCGCCGTTTCAGGAAAAGCTAGACCAACAATCACAGGCTATGCACCTTCGCCTTAGCCAACTCCAAGCGATAAGCAACGAGCACACCAGCGGCGATCACACCAAACAGAATCAGCGCTTGCAGCACTGTAGAAACCGCATCGGAAACACCGATTGCTTTGATGGATTGACCACCAACCTGAACCGCGCCAAACAACACCGCCACCAACGCCACACCACTCGGACGCATCAAAGCTAAAGCCGCAACAATGATGCCCGCAAAACCATAACCATTGGAAACAGTCTCGGTCAGCCGAGTAGCGTTACCAGTTAGTTCAATACCGCCAGCGAGCCCTGCTACCGCACCAGACAAAACCAACACCGCCAAAGTTTTCCGTTTCAGTGATATGCCTGCATAAGTAGCAGTCGCACCAGAAGACCCAGCAATACGCAGTTCGTACCCCCACGAACTGCGCGACACCATCAATCCGACCACAGCCAACACCGCCACCGCAACCAGCGCGCCAATGTGGGCTCGTTCAAACAAGCCGGGCAGTTCCGACTGGTCAGGAAGAGCCGGCGCTTGCACGAAACCGAACCCCTCAGGGTCTTTCCAAGGGCCGTTAATCAGATAACGGACAAAACGTACGGCTATCTCATTGAGCATCAGCGTAGTGATGATTTCGTTCACACCAATTTGTGCCTTCGCAATCGCTGGCCCCAACGCCCACAAAGCCCCACCGAACGTAGCGCCCACCAGCATCGCCACGATCAGCAACGGACCCGACCAAGCGTTACCGATTTGAGCGACCCAAGCCGCGGCTGTTGCCCCAAAAAGAATCTGGCCCTCAGCGCCGATATTCCAAAGGCCCATTGTTGCGGCAATTGCCACCGCCAAACCAGCGAGTGCTAACGGAATCGCACGATTGATGGTTGCAGACAACGCTTCTAGGTCTCCAAATGATGCCGACAGCATCCGTTGGTAGACCTCCGTGGGATCGTCACCAGCGACCCACAACAACGCTGCGCCCAAGAACAAAGCCACCGATGAACCAAGCACGAAAGCCAACGGTTGCCCGCCAGGCAATGGTTTTTCGCGGCGCACCAACAACGGCCGTATCATGCGGGTTCTCCAGCCATAGCCAAGCCGATCGCGCTACGGTTCGCGTCAACACCAACGTATTGCGCAGCGATGCGACCGCCATGCATCACCAAAATCCGATCCGAGATGGCCAACAGTTCGTCAAGGTCTTCAGAGATCAGCAACACTCCGAGGCCCCGATTGCGAGCGTCTATCAATAACTCTTGAATCGCTGTCACGCCTTGCACATCCAAACCACGAGTCGGCTGCGATGCCACGATCACAGATGGCTCAGCGGTCAACTCACGCCCAACCAAAAGGCGTTGCAGGTTGCCTCCAGACAACTCAGCAATTCGTTGATCTAGCGACCCGGCACGCACCTTGAACGCAGAGACAATCTCAGCACAAAAAGCTTTAGCCCGATCGGTGGCGATCAACGGCCCGCGTCTGTGCTGGCGGTAAGACCGCAGAATTGCATTATCAGTGATACTCAGTTGAACAGCAAGCCCCACACCAACACGATCCTCAGGGATATACGACAATCCGGCACGAAAACGTTGCCGCGCCGAGGCGTTAGTGATGTCACGGTCAAATAACCTCACCGAACCGGAAAGAGCGTTCCGAAGCCCAGCGATTACATCAGCGAGCTCACGTTGACCGTTACCAGCAACGCCAGCAATACCCACAATCTCACCCTCATGAACCGACAAAGAAACATCTCTAAGAGCAGGCAACTTACGGTTGTTGAGCGCATGCAGGTTCTCCACCATTAACAGGGTTGCGCAAGCTTGTGTAGGTTCGGGTCGGCGGATGGTGTGCGTGGCATCACCGACCATTAGCTCCGCGAGTTGTGGAGAAGTTAGATCTTCAACCTTTAACGAACTAGCAACGGTCTTGCCACCTCGCAACACCGTAGCCTCGTCGCAATATTGTTTCACTTCATGCAACTTGTGACTAATGAAGATCACCGAACGTCCATCGTTAGCCATTTGCCGGATGATCGAGCCCAGTTCATCTGCTTCTTGGGGTGTTAGAACCGCTGTCGGTTCATCAAGGATCAGAATCTCGGCAGCGCGCCACAGAGCCTTGAGTATCTCAACACGTTGCCGTTCGCCCATCGACAACTGCCAAACTTGGCGTTGCGGATCAACATCAAGAGAAAACCTTTGAGCCAAGTCTGCGACCTGCTTCTCAACCGTGCCCATATGCAGCACCCGAGTGGCGGCCCCAAGCACAACATTCTCGGCGACAGTGAATGTGGGCACCAAACGAAACTCTTGGTGGACCATGCCCACTCCAGCCGCTAATGCAGCAGACGGACTAGCGAACACTCGGCGCGCACCAAGAACCCGAACCTCGCCGGCTTCTGGACGGTACACACCGGCCAAGACGTTCATCAAAGTTGATTTGCCAGCACCGTTTTCACCCAAAACCGCGTGAATGCTGCCCCGCTTGACCTTCAACTCGGTGCCCGCGTTGGCGACAACGCCGGGAAAACGCTTATGAATCCCGATGAGTTCTACCGCAAGCGGGTCAGCTAGTGGGTCAACAAGCGGGTCAGCATCCACGATTGAAACTGCGGTTTGGCGCTAACCGATATCGCCGATCACCCCTTTCACGAAGAATGCCTCACCAAGCAGGGTGCCGAAATCCATAACCTCTCCATCGGCGAGCAACTGAGTGTCGTCTTGACCAAAAAGCGGACCCTCAAACACATTGAAAGTGCCGTCAATCATTTGTTGACGAACCTCGTTGACTTGGTCGACAATATCGGCATCAACATCGTCCGCAATCGAACCTATGTCCACTATTCCGTCACTGTAGTCGCCCCAATACGGCACCGGGGTGTAGGTGCCGTCAGCGGCACTCGAAATAATCTCGGCATAGCGTGGACCCCAATTCCAGATTGCCGACGCGAGGTAGGCATCTGGTGCGAACTCGCTCATATCAGAGTTGTAAGACACCCAGCGCGCCCCAGCAGCTTCTGCCGCGAGCCCCGCAGCAGTGGTGTCTTGATGCATGGCGATGACATCCGCGCCGGCTTCGAGGAGTGCATCGGCCGCGTCACCTTCAAGCGCCGGGTCAAACCAGGTGCTAGTCCAGTTGACGTGTACCTCAACGTCGGGGTTTACTCGCAAGGCACCTAATGTGAATGCGTTGATTCCCCGTGCCACTTCAGGAATCGGAAACGCTGCCACGTAACCGATCTTGTTGGTTTGGGTGGTGGCTCCGGCGATCATTCCAGTGAGGTAGCGTGGTTGGTAGATTTTGCCGAAGGTGTTGCCGAAGTTCGTGTCGTTGGATTTGAAACCAGAGACGTGCTCAAAGACCACATCAGGAAACTCTTGGGCCATTTCTTCCATGGTGTCCATGTAGCCAAACGAGGTGCCGATGATCACGTCGTGGCCGTCGGCTACGAGCGTGCGGATTGCCGCTTCGGTGTCGGCGGGTGAGCCATCGTCAATGTTTTCTACAAACTCGGTGCGAACACCGGTGACTCTTTGTGCATGGAGCCGTCCTTGGTCATGCGCCCAAGTCCAACCAGCTTCGCCAATCGGGCTGATATAAATAAACGCCGCAGAGAAGTCTTCACCATCGTTAGCGTCTGCCGAACTGTTTGCGTCGCTGCCCATCTCGTCTGCGTCCATGTCGGTGCCGTTGTCTGTGCTGTCGGCAGCGGTGGTTGTTGGTTGATTGGTAGTGGTGGTGACGGGTTCGGTGCTGCTGTCGTTAGCGCACGCAACCGCGAGTAAGGTAAGCGCAAGCAACGGCACGAAGAGCCGTGTAAGCATACATCTCACAGTGGTGTTTTTCATTTTGCCCCCCATAGGTTTAGTATCCGAGTACATTTTTCTCGGTCGACAGTTAACCTAGCAGCTTCGTGGCCGATAGCTAAACACGGCCGACTAAGGTGAAGCGCGCCAGACCTAGGGGGGTGACCAAAAGCGTGCATGACGTGCAACTACCGGCAATAAAACCCGACAGTTACGTTGCGCCAACAAGCGTTGAGGAAACTCTAGAGCAACTTGCAAACGGCGGACGGGTCTTAGCGGGTGGCACCGATCTTCTCATTGAAATGGATCGCCGAACCAGCGGCCCAGTTGAACGTTTGATCGACATCACTAGGATTGCTGGGCTAGACAAGATTGCGGTATTCAACAACCGTGTGCGTATTGGGCCGCTAGTAACCCACAATCAATGCGTCAACAGTCCGGTTATTGTTGAACATGGTTTGGCGTTAGCACAAGCGTGCCTTGAGGTTGGTGCGCCGGCTTTGCGCAATCGAGCCACCGTGGTGGGCAACATAGTCACCGCAAGCCCCGCGAACGACACCATCAGCGCGCTCAGCGCGCTTGAAGCAGATATTACGCTTTGTTCGAAGGGCCACAAGCGCACCGTGCCCTTGGCTGACTTTTTTATCGGTGTGCGTAAAACGGTTCTGCAACCCTACGAACTTGTCACCGACATTTCGTTCCCGATTCGCTCCAACGCTAGTCGCTCGATTTTTTTGAAGCTGGGGCTGCGCGGCGCACAAGCAATATCGGTTGTGCATGTGGCGCTTCGCTGCGACTTTAGCGAAACTGGCGCAGTCGTAGCTGCGGCGATTGCGTTGGGAAGTGTTGCACCCGTGATTGTGAGACCCAGCGAAGCCGAAAAACTGCTGGTAGGCAGTGCGCTCAACCCAGACATTATCGATTCAACTAGTAAGCAAGCCAGATCAGCCGTCTCACCAATAGATGACTTGCGTGCCCCAGCCGATTACCGAAGCGAATTAGTGCAGGTGATGGTGCGCCGGGGTCTAAATGCGATCGCCGAAAACGCCCACCGTGATGCTTGGCCAGAGGTAACGCCGTTGCTTGGTGGCCCTAACCTGGGTGCCGATGCGCTGGCCGCCGAATTTGCTACCAGCGACACGATTACAACAACAATCAACGGCCGTTTAGTGGAAGCGCCGTGGTCTGAGGTGTCTTTGCTTGACTGGATTCGTAGAGAAACTGCGTTCAGCGGCACCAAAGAAGGGTGCGCCGAAGGAGAATGTGGTGCCTGCACGATCTTCTTGGATGGTGTGGCCGTGCTGAGTTGCTTAGTGCCAGCCCCCAGAGCCCATCAAGCACAACTCACAACCATTGAAGGGCTCGCCGAAGCCGACCGGTTGCATCCGCTGCAACAAGGTTTTGTCGACTGCGCCGCGGTTCAGTGCGGCTATTGCATACCCGGCTTGTTGATGGCCGGTGCCGCCTTGCAGAGCAGTCACCCCGACCCCGACAACGCAACAATCAGCAATGGCCTCAGTGGCAATTTATGCCGCTGCGGTGGCTACTACGCCATCGCCGCTGCCTTCAACGAGGCGAGCGTTGCGCCAAGCACGCCAACCATTGAGGAGGCCAAGCAGTGACACTTGGCGGCACGGTCAGTAAACTTGACGCGCACGGCAAAGTCACCGGCGAGGCAATTTATGCGGGCGACATCGCCGCCGACATGTTGGCTGCCAAGGTCGTTTTCACTAACCAAGTTCACGCTCGCATTACCGCACTTGACGTGTCTGAGGCAGCCGCGCTAAAGGGCGTGCATTTGGTTCTGACGGCTGCTGATGTGCCAGTCAACGAGTATGGCCTTACCAAGTTTGACCAGCCGGTTTTGATAGGCCCAGAGTGTACCGGCCGAGCGCAAGTAGCTAGCGATGTTTCACGTTGGGAAGCCGACCATCTCGCAGTGGTGGTAGCTGAAACTGCCGAGATAGCCGAAAGCGCAGCCCAACTGATCGCAACGGAATGGGAGCCCCTCGAAGTCGTGGCCGATATTGATGCCGCGCGCAGCGAGAACGCGCATATCATCCACCCCGAAGACGGCACCAACTCCAACACCTATGCACACTTAAAGACTCGCAAAGGAGACATCGCTAAGGCTTTCGCTACCGCTACCCACATTGTTGAAGGTACATACGAATTCCCTTACCAAGAACATGCTTACCTGCAAACCGAAGTGGCAGTCGCCTACATCGACAGCGAAGGACGGGTCACCGTAGAAACCGCGGGTCAGTGGGCGCATGAAGACCAACAGCAGGTAGCTCACGCGTTGGATCTAGCGCCTGAGCAGGTGCGGATCATTTATCGGGCGATAGGTGGAGCGTTCGGCGGGAAAGAAGACATGAGTTTGCAGGTGGTGATGGCCTTAGCGGCGCTGCGTTTGGCTGAAAATGGTGTTTTACGTCCGCTGCGTTGCGAATGGAGTCGTGAAGAATCAATTGTGGGGCATCATAAGCGCCATCGGGGGAGAGTTCAGACACGCTGGGCAGCAGACCAAGAAGGCCGCCTCCTCGGTGTGCAAACTGAGGCTTATCTTGATGCCGGTGCCTACAACTACACGTCCAATAAGGTGCTCGGTAATCTGCATTTATGCGTGTCGGGTGCTTATAAGGTGCCGAACGCTCATATTGATTCGCAAGCGGTTTATACGAATGCTCCGCCGGGTGGGGCCTTTAGGGGTTTTGGAGCGCCGCAAGGCACCTATGTGGCCGAGATGCAGATGAATAAGCTCGCGGTTCAAATTGGTATCGACCCGGTTGAGTTACGCCGCCGTAATGTACTGCAGGATGGGTCAGTGGGTATCACTGGAACGGAAATGCCTCTTGGGGTGAGCCTCACCGAAGTTGTTGAAGCTGCCGCAAGTCACGCCCGCTGGCAAGACGCAGCCCCGCAACCGAAACCTCTGTCGGTGTTCGCTTCGCTGGCCCCGTCTACTCAAGACATTAAACGTGGCCGCGGTTTCGCCTGCGCCTTCAAAAACATCGGCTTCTCTTTCGGTTTTCCAGAACGCAGCGAAGCCCGCATCGTCTTACATGGCGACCCAGAATCCACCGCTGGCCTAGGCGAAGCGCAACACGCGGAGTTGTATTTGGCTGGTGCTGATGTGGGTCAAGGTGCCCACACGGCATTCCTGCAGATTGCTGCCGAAGCCACGGGCTTACCCATCAAGGCAATCAATCCAGTGTTCTCAGACACCGCAACAAGTGGCGATTCGGGTTCCGCATCGGCATCTCGGCTCACTTGGATGGCTGGTAACGCTATCTTGGGTGCGGCTGAGGAAGCGGCCAAGTCGTGGCTCAACGGCGACCGCCCGGCTATCGGCGAGTTTTGCTATGTCCCGCCCCCTACAGAACCCCTTGATGCTGCCGGTTTCGAGCCCACCACACCGAACTTTGCTTATGGTTATGTGGCTGAAGCAGTGGATTTGTCGGTTGACACAGCAACCGGTCATATCAAGGTCCACGATGTGGTTTGTGCGGTCGATGTGGGACGAATAGTGAACCGGGATTTGCTTATCGGCCAAGTTGAAGGTGCGATTATCCAAGCGCATGGCTATGCCTTGTCCGAGAACTTGCATGTGGTTGACGGACGAATTCTCAATCCTCGCTTCAGTGGCTATCTAATACCCGGTATTGCCGATATCCCTGAGCAGGTTCGTTCTGTGCTCTTGGAGATTCCAGACCCTCGTGGCCCGTTTGGGTTGCGGGGTATGGCCGAGATGCCGTTTATTCCCTACGCACCGGCGGTGGCCGCGGCGCTCCATGATGCCACTGGGGTCTGGTTTGACACCTTCCCGTTGACACCCATCCGGGTGTTGGCGGGTCTCAACGCTGCGGTTCCGATAAATAAGAAAGTGGTTAGGTCGTGAAACCTCCGATTTCTGGTTATGCTCTCTTATTCGTGGGAGAGCATAGAATAAGCGTCACTCGCTGATGCATCTTATTCGTCGGCTGAGTGGGAGCCTTATCCCCTTCGTAGCGGCATTTGCAGCGTTGTTAATTGGTGCGGTCATTATTTGGGTGCTGGGTGCGAACCCGTTTGTTGGTTATTGGGAACTCTTGAAGGGTGCCTTTGGCAGCGGTGATGCGCTGGCCGACACCGCGGTCCGAGCGATGCCGTTGCTTTTGGTGGGTACTGGTATTTGTATCGCGTTTCGTGCCAGTGTCATCAATATTGGTGGCGAAGGCCAGATTGTTTGCGGCGCACTATTGTCGACAGTTACCGCATTGGCCTTACCAGACCTTCCGAGCGTCATCTTGATACCTATGGTGCTGTTTGCCGGGGTTATTGGCGGGGGGTTCTGGGGTGCTATTCCGGGCGCGTTGAAGGCGTATCTTGGGGTCAACGAAATCCTCTCAACGATCATGTTGAACATTGTTGCCATCCAAGTGATGAATTATTTGCTGCGTGCTCCTTTGATTGATCCGTTAGAGATACAGCGTGGCACGCGCATCCCACAAACTGAGCGCTTGTCGGAGAATGCGGATTTGCCGATTCTTATTGCTGGCACCCGACTGCATCTTGGTGTGGTAGTGGCTTTGTTGGCTTCGGTGCTGGCTTGGGTATTTTTGTGGCGCACTACTGTGGGTTTCAAGACCCGTGCTGTGGGTCACAACTCGGCGGCTGCCAACTACGCGGGGATGCCATTCAAACGCATGACTATGCTGGCGCTCACGTACTCTGGGGCGATGTGTGGTCTGGCTGGCGCGGTGCTGGTGTTTGGTAGCCAGTCACACCGTTTTATCACTGACGGTTCCTCGTTTGGGTTCACGGGTTCGGCTGGCTTCAATGGTATCGTTGCGGCGTTGTTTGGGGGATTGCATCCCTTGTGGACGATTCCTTCGTCTTTCTTGTTTGGGGGGTTGCTCGTTGGTGCCAACGCCATGCAGCGTGCGATCCAAATTGATTCGGCTTTGGTGATTGGCCTCAACGGTTTGATTGTGGTGTTCGTGGTAAGCAGCACTCGGGTTCGCACTCGCCTGCGCCAAGCGTTGGAGATGACGCGCATCCGCAAGGCCGAAGATGATTCCGTACAAGTGGAGAGAGCACCTAACCATGAGTGAGTTCTTTACTTTGCCGGTTTTGGTGCTTACCTTCGCTTCGGGCGTGCGTTTCGCTACGCCGTACTTGCTTGCTTCGCTTGGCGAGACGGTGGGTCAACGCAGTGGCGTGCTGAACCTTGGTGTTGACGGGGTGATGCTGCTGAGCGCCTTCTTTGCTTACTGGACGGTGCTGGAAACCGATTCGCGCTTGCTTGGGGTGGTTGTCGGCCTCGGGGTTGGGATATTAATGGGCGTTGTCTATGCGATCGTGACACTGATTTTCAAAGCTGAACAAGGCATCAGCGGCATCGGCATTTTTTTGTTCGGTTTGGGGATGAGCGAATTGTTGTTCCTCAAACAGGTCGGCACCCCCCGCGGCATTCCTTCTTTTGATGACCTGAAAGTTCCGCTGCTAGGCGATATCCCCCATATCGGAGACATGTTCTTCAATCACAGTATTGTGGTCTATCTTGCTGTGCTGTTGGTGCCGGCATTGACGATCATGGTCAACCGCACAACTTTGGGGTTGAACATCCGCGCCGTGGGCGAAAGCCCGGAAGCCGCAGACTCGTTAGGGGTTAGTGTCAACCTCACTAGAACTGTTGCGATACTTATCGGCAATGGGCTAGCTGGCCTCGCCGGAGCAGCCTTGACAATCGAACTTGGAACGTTCCAAAATAATCTCACCAACGGCATCGGCTTCATTGCCGTGGCGTTGGTTTATTTCGGTGCTTGGCGTCCGTTGGGTGTGCTAGCCGGGTCTTTGCTGTATGGCTTAATCACGGCAACCGTGACACAGTGGAAAACATTGGGTATTGTCACGGGTGCGGCAGCAAGTTTCACAACCATGGCACCTGCTGTCCTAACGGTGATTGCTTTAGCGATCATCGCTCGCCGTTCGGCTGACCAACCTGCAGCGCTTACGGTTCCATTTAGTCGAGACGGGTGAATTCCGCTCTGTCACGAGTACCCAGGAGGGAAAAATGAAAAAATCAATGTTGTATCTGGTGGCGTTGCTAGCCACCTTTGGCCTTGTGGCGGCTGCGTGCGGAGACGACAGCTCGTCCACACCCGACCCCACCACAACCACGGCAGCCCCAACAACCACAACCGCAGCTCCACAAGAAGATGATTCTTCGATGGACACGCCGGAGATGCCGGAGACGGTTGTTCTCGCTGAACGTGATTGCGATGAGGGACGCGACACTGAAGGGATCACGGTTGCGATTGTGGCTCCGAGCGCCGAAAACGATTTGGCTTTCACGCAGAGCATTGTTGATGCGGTGGATTGCCTCACCGGAGTTACCGATGTGGCGACCACGCCGGGAACGTTCATCGTTGAAGATGCCGGTGTGGCCTTGCGTCAATACGCTCAAGAAGGCTTTGATTTGGTGATTGGTCACGGTTCGCAGTACGGTGGTTTGGTTCAAGAAATAGCGCCTGATTTTCCCGAAACAGCGTTTGCTTGGGGCACTGCTGTAGACACCTTTGGTCTGCCCAATGTGTCTGCCTACACAGTTGCTTCTGATCAAGGCGGTTACGTGTTGGGAGCGATGGCAGCGGAACTTGGAACCAATGTAGGCATTGTCGGCCCGATTGAGGTGGGCGATGCGAAACTCTATGTAGACGGTTTCAAGCTTGGTGCTGAAGCGGGTGGCGCGGAAGTAAGTGTGGTCTACATCGAATCGTTTGCGGATGTACAACTTGCTTCTGAGACCGCTACTGGTTTCGTCAGCAACGGTGCCGACATCCTCACTGGTACCGCGCAGATGACCGTCGGCGCGATCAGCGTTGCCGAAAACGAAGGGATTTTGTGGTTCGGTACGCAGTCCGACCAGACTGAAGCCGCCGCCAATGGCGTAGTTGCGGCTAGTCAGGTTTACCGTTGGGAGGTTGCTTTGCAGCAACTCATCGACGACATCAACAATGGTGAGCTCGGCGGCAAGAGCTATGAGATCAACCTCGAAAACGGTGGCCTCGGTATCGAATACGGTAACTGGGATGTACCAGCCGACATCACCGATTTAGTGAACACGACCGCTCAGTCAGTGATTGCTGGGGATGTGGCAACCCGCGTCGATGCCGGTTGATCAATGATCGTTGTCGGGGGCGTGCCTGCGTGGCGCGCCCCCGATGAATGCCCTCAGTAGTCGGCCAAGTTCGCCGGGTTCGCCCAGTGCGCCTTCGCCAGTGTGCCTTGAATGGAGATGACCGATTTGATGCTTGAAATGAAGGGGATAACTAAGCGGTTCCCTGGTGTGCTCGCCAACAGCGATGTTGACTTTAATGTGCGTGCTGGTGAGGTGCATACCCTTTTGGGTGAAAATGGTGCCGGCAAAAGCACCTTGATGAAGATTTTGTTCGGCCTGTACAAAGCCGACGAAGGCAGCATCCATTTCGAGGGCAAACCGCTGGTGATTAACTCGCCAGCGGCGGCGATCAGCGCTGGTATCGGGATGATCCATCAACATTTTATGTTGGTCAATACTTTCACGGTTACCGAAAACGTGGCTTTGGGGTTGCACACATCCGATTTGGTAGCGGTGCGCAAGCGTCTCACCGAACTCACCGAGACGTATGGTCTTGACGTTGACCCAGATGCTCTGGTCTGGCAACTCGCGGTGGGGGAACGTCAACGGGTGGAGATACTAAAAGCGCTTTATCGTGATGCGCGTTTGTTGGTGTTGGACGAGCCAACGGCGGTGCTGACCCCTCAAGAGGTCAACGATTTCTTCGTCACCTTACGCCAGATCGCTGATGATGGACGGGGTCTCATCTTTATCTCACACAAGCTGCATGAGGTGATGGCGTTATCGGATCGCATCACCGTGTTGCGAGATGGCAAGGTGTCTGGGGCTACCACACCAGCGGAGACCTCCCGCCAACAACTCGCGCAGATGATGGTCGGTCGCCCGGTAAAACTTGCCCCCGATAAGCCGGAAGTCTCCATCGGTCAACCGAGGCTTACGATCAACAATTTGAGCGTCATGGGTGACCGTGATGTGCTGGCCGTGAAAGCAGTCGAACTGTCGGTTCATGGCGGTGAAGTTGTGGGTATCGCTGGGGTTTCTGGCAACGGGCAGCGGGAGCTTTGTGAGGCGGTAGCGGGTTTGCGGATGCCGGTGGCTGGGTCGGTAAGCCTTGATGGCGTTGATGTTACCGCGGCTTCACCGAGGCGTTGCCGTTCCGCTGGGCTGGCGTTTGTGCCCGAAGAACGCATGCTGCACGGTGCGGTTGCGGAGTTTACTGTCAATGAGAACTTGATGTTGCTCAACCATGATTCCGAGGAGTTCTCGCGTTGGGGGTTTCTCAAAATTCCGGCTTTGCGTAACCAGGCAGACCATTTAGTCGGTCACTACAACGTCAAAACTCCTTCCATCGACACGCCCACTAGTGCGTTGTCTGGGGGCAACATTCAAAAACTAATCATGGCTAGGGAGTTGTCTTCTAAACCAGCAGTGCTGGTGGCTGCACAACCCACCCGTGGGGTTGATATCGGCGCGGCCGAGTACATTCATGAGCGTTTGATTGCCCAGCGTGAGCAGGGAACCGCGGTGCTAGTAGTGTCCGAAGACTTAGATGAGGTGATGGCCTTGGCTGATCGGGTGGCGGTGATGTTTGAGGGTCGGATTGTGGCGGTGATAGACCGTGCCGATTGCACCGTCGAAGGTTTAGGTCTACTAATGGCCGGTGCCGACCCCAGCAGCAACTAAACTAGACGCTATGCACCACAACGAAGGCGTTGTGTCGCCGCAAGCGCGTGTCCTCGTCAACAACGCCCTCCAAAACCGATGAGCAGAATTGTTGTCAACGCCTTGAGCCGTGTGGTCGCCCATCGGACCTCCCGGCGTGGCCTCCTCGCTAGATCCGCCCTTGGAGCGACTGCGCTGGCCGTGGCGCCAGTGGCTTTCACGATGCGGCCGGTCTCCGCACACGCGGCGATCTGCTGGTGCTCCGGTTCCTCCTGTCGTTGTGGTGATCTTTGTTGTGACGGTTTCACCGATTTCTGCTGCAAGTTGACTGGTGAGAACCTGTGCCCGCCCAACACTGTGGTTGCCGGCTGGTGGAAGGCCGACGGCACGGGATTCTGCGATGTCGGTGACAGTCGCCGTCCGCGCTATTACCTTGACTGCAATCATCTTTGTGACGATGGTTGTGGATGCGGTTGGAGCGGGATTTGCCGGTCATCTTGCACGGCCGCCAATTGCCGGTGTCTGGAGGGTTGCGACTCGCGTTCGGTGGACTGCACTCGGTTCCGTTACGGGCAGTGCAGTCAGGACATTGCTTGTGTAGGGCCGATCGCCTGTCGCATCGTCACCTGCGTCCCGCCCTGGCAGTGGGATGGGTCATGCAGCGAGTGGCCCGCAGCGACCGACAATTCCACCGGATCGCACGACCGACCCTGTCTGCACGACGGTTTCACAGACCTGGCACCGAACGCCTACTATGTCGACGCGGTGGCTTGGGCGTTTGAGCAGGGTATCGCCACTGGTTACAGCAGTGACATTTTCGGACCTCACGAGCCGATGTTGCGTTGGCACATGGCAGTGTTCTTGTGGCGATATCACGGCGAACCGGAACCGCTGGTGTCGTCGCATTTTTCCGATGTGGAGGGCACCTGGTATGCCGATGCGGTGAACTGGATGGCGGACGCTGGGATCACCTCCGGAACCGACGGCGGGTTGTTCGATCCTGAGGCTCCTGCCACCCGCGGTCAGGCGATCATTTTTCTGTGGCGTTTGAGCGGTCGTCCCGAACCCACGGATGGTCCCCCACCGAATCGGGAGTATCCGTACCCGTTCGACGATGTCAACGAGAATGCCTACTACCGTGAAGCGGCTCATTGGGCCGTGCAGGTTGGGATCACCAACGGTGTTGGCGAGCGCACCTTCGGTGGTGAAAGTGTGGTTGATCGAGCGCAGGCGATTACGTTCCTCCATCGCTACGACCGTTACGACATGCTCACAAGACCTCAAGCGACCGCTGAAACCGAGGAACCCGAGAACGGCGACCTGCATGGAACCGAGGATTCAGAACGGAACGCCGCAGCTGAGAGCGAATCGGGGGTACCTGTATGATCGTGTTGCTGATTGTTGCGTTGATAGCGATAGCCGTGTTGACGCTCATCGTTTTCGGGCTGCTTCGAACCCACGCCGATATTCTCCGAGCGCTTAACCGTGCGGGTATTTCGCTGGACGATAGCGCCGCCTCTTCAACGGTCGGCCCTGTCCCGGTGGGAGGACCAACCCACACACAGACGGCGCTAGATATTGCGGGAACAGTCCCTGGAGGCGGACCGGTCTCGGTGAGCGTGGGAGGCGCCCACCACACGCTGCTGGCATTTCTGTCCTCGGGTTGCAGGACCTGTGCGGCCTTCTGGTCGGAGTTCAAATCGCCTGTTCTCGAAATCGGTGGTGAGGCGACACGTTTGGTGATCGTGGCTCAAGACCCGGCCCACGACTCCGAGAGCCAGCTTGTCGAGTTGGCTCCGAAAGGCGTGCGGACAGTCTGTTCCAGCGCCGCTTGGGAAGCCTACGGTGTGCCCGGTTCGCCCTATTTTGTGCTGATCGACGGACGAAGCAAGTCAATCGTCGGAGCAGGCACAGCAACGAACTGGCCTCAGGTCCGCCGTCTACTAACCCAAGCAATAGGTGACGCCAAGTCGAGCGGTGCCCATTCAGGCGGTTCGCGTTCGAGCGGTGCCCAGCCGAACGGTGGTCAGTCAAAGAATGGTGTCGATGCGGAACTGGCCGCGTTTGGTATCGGGCCCGGGCATCCGTCGTTGTATCCACCCGAGGTCGGCTCACCCCCGTCGCCGGAGGATGACACGTGACCCTTCTGTTTCTGGCGCTTGCAGTTTCGCTGCTTGCTGGCGTTCGCGCCGCTTGGTCGCCTTGAGGAACCTCGATGCTCACCAGCATCACCCCGCTCGGGGAGCGGGGCAGGGGGAATCGATGGAGTACCACCTCCGCCTGGCTGATCTTCGGTCATGTCTTGGGAGGAGCAGCCCTCGGGACGGCACTGGCCGGGGCTGGGGCGTTGGCCGCACTGCTGAGACTCGACCCGGCACCGCCGGCGTCGGCTGCGATCGTCGGTGCGGCCGTGCTCGGTTGCGCGGCTTTCGACCTGAGCGGGCGCCGAATACCGGGCCGTCGACAGGTCGATGAGCGCTGGTTGGGCAGGTATCGTGGTTGGGTCTACGGGTTGGGGTTCGGGGTCCAGTTGGGTTTCGGGTTTGTGACCGTGGTCAACACAGCGCTGTTGGTCGCTGTCTGTGTCGCCGGTGTGCTGCTGGGTGCGACCGAGGCGTTGCTTGTCGGCGTGGTCTACGGGGCGGCGCGGGGTCTCAGTGCCACCGTCACCGGCCGGATCCGCGACACGGCTTCCTTGAGACGGATGCACCGGCATCTCGACAGGCTTGAACGCCCGGTTCGTTGGGGAGCAGCGATGGCCCTCGCAGTACTGGCTCTCGCGACGATGGCCGGCGGTTTGATCGTCGCGTGAGCAGTACCTCGCTCAAGGCCAATGGCGTCACCGTCGCGGTGCTCGACGGTTGGGATGTCGAGATGAGCGCGTTGTCCGCCACGCCGTCACGTTCGCTGGTTCATCTGGGCAACTTCGCGTTGCCCGTAGAGAGGGGTGACTACGGTTCGGGCGCGGTCGAGATCATGGGCTCAGCGGGGATTTTCATGGCGTTGATGGAGTTCGATACGTCTGCCGCCTCGACCGCCCTGTTCTCCGGTGCGGTGATGCCCACGAACCTAGCAATCGCCGACTTCTCGCCTCAAACCCTGCAAAGAAGGCTGCCCAACCAACTCGGAACTCAACGTTTCTTCGTGGCTTCCGATCGGCCGTTTGTGCTTTATGCAGTCCTCGGTTCAACTCGCATGGCATCAGTGCTCGTCTCAGAAATGAACCGCGTCCTGCGAGGGATCAGCATCGGTTCAGCAGCGTAGAAGGCACGCGGACTGCACCTGGAGATCGCGCCCAGGCGTGTTGCTTCCCGCTCATTTACACTTCGTTCACGGCCTGCTCAGGCCTCAATCAGGCGATCAAGCAGACCGGCGAAGTCGGAGTTGGCGAGGCACCAAACGGCGATGAATGCAACGCTGAACGGGCTCGTGGTGGTGCCGCAATTTGATGACACAAACAATTGGCCGTTGGTCGAAAGTTTAGATAAGCTGACAGGAAACATCCGCGAGGGGGCGTGAATGAACAGGGAGGTAGACCTGTATAAACTTCGTATCAACATCGACCGGTTGCTTGAGCGGCTTGACGACTTGGCGAAAATCGGGGCGATTGAAAATACCGATGGTTGCTCACGCTTGGCACTGACAGACGAAGACAAAGAAGGTCGAGACCTAGTAGTGACCTGGATGCGAGACCTCGGCATGGACATCACCATTGACGGTATCGGGAATGTGGTGGCAGTCTGGACTGGCCCCCACACAGACCCCACTCTCAAACCGGTGATGACCGGCAGCCATATTGATACCGTCAAAACCGGTGGCCGATATGACGGCAACTTGGGAGTGCTCGCTGGCCTTGAGGTTGTGGAGACGCTCGCAGAGGCAGGCATCTCGACGCGCCACCCGCTGGCCGTGGGCTTTTTCACAGACGAAGAAGGGTCGAGGTTCCCACCCGACATGTTGGGAAGCCTCGTTTATGTCGGTGGGATGAGCTTAGAGGACGGGCTCGATACGGTAGGGATCGACGGAGCGGTTCTCGGCGATGAACTTGAACGCATCGGTTATCGGGGTGGCGCGCCTTGCCCAGCGGTAGCGCCCCATGCGTTTGTGGAGTTGCATATCGAACAAGGGCCGGTGCTTGAAGCCGAAGGTGTCACCATCGGAGCGGTAGAAAGTGTGCAAGGCATTAGTTGGACCGAGATTACTATCAAGGGCCAATCCAATCACGCGGGTACCACGCCGATGCATCTGCGCCGCGACCCTGGTTATGCTGCCGCTCGAATCGCCACGTTTGTGCGTGAACTCGCTCTGGAGTTGGGTGGTCGCCAAGTCGCTACCGTAGGCCAGATCAAGCTGCATCCGAACCTCGTCAATGTGGTCGCTGCCAACGCCACTATCACAGTCGATTTGCGCAACACCGAAGAAGCCATCCTGCAACAAGCCGAGCAGCGGCTTGTGGAGTTCTGCGATCGGTTAGCAGAAGACGAAAAAGTCACCATCACCACAAGGTCGCTAGCCCGTTTTGAGCCAGTCGTTTTCGATCCTGAAGTTGTTGACCGGGTTGCTCACACTGCCGCTGAGCTTGGCTATTCAGTGAAACGTATGCCTTCAGGTGCGGGGCATGACGCGCAGATGCTAGCCAGAGTGTGCCCCACCGCGATGATTTTCACGCCCAGTTGGGAAGGCCTGTCACACAATCCGTTCGAATTCACCGCTCCAGAAGACTTAGAAGCCGGAACCAACGTGCTTTTGCATGTTTTGGCTGCATTGGCGAACGAAAACGGCTATAACAAATAGAGCGGGCGCAACGAATAGGTAGAGGAGAGTAACCATGACCACTTTTGAACTCAACGGAACCAACGTCACTATCCGGGGCAACCATCCGCACCTGCTGAGCGCCCTGCGCGAGGAACTGGATGTCACCTCACCCAAAGACGGCTGCTCTCCCACCGGACAGTGCGGTTGCTGCACCGTGCTGATCGACGGCAAGGCTC
>JAHQYM010000174.1 GCA_024421095.1 Acidimicrobiia bacterium | reverse complement strand
AGCAATAATAAAATGGCGTTGCTCCATCCCGGCTTGCTGTTTGCCCATCTCCCAAGCGAGTGCAAGCCCCGAGTTGCCTAAATCTTGAGCTTCATCAACGAGCACCATGTCATACTTCTGCGACGACGATAACGACCGTGCAGCAGCCCGCGCCTCCGTGCGCCGTATCTCGAAATCGGTCTGGTCGTCGCCTGGTGAAGGCCTTCGTCCTGCTCGGCGGATGACCTTACTGGCCAACGAATCGATAGTATTCACCTCAACGTTTTGCACATTCGCAAGTTCTTTTTCAAGCGCCTGCGCGAGAACCTTGTTGTAACACAAGACCAAAATACTCCAACTAGCCATGGCCTCACCGATGAAACGCGCTCGATGCGTGAGCACGAGGGTTTTACCGCTGCCGGCGACCCCTCGAATAAGACGGTAGCCAGGCCCAAGATGCTCGGCAAGGCGTTCTTGAGCAAGGTCCAACACTCGGATTTTCTCTTGAGAATCTTGCGGAAAAGGGTCAAACATTTGCCCTTGCACACCGACCACAATGTCGGAATTGATTGCGGCGCGCACCCTCGCTTGGTTCTGTTCGTCAAGGGGAGGCCGTTTCCCGCCAAGTATCTTGCGGATCGCTACCAACAGCGAGCCTTCCTGAAAATCCCCTGAGAAAAGCCGAGGGGTTTCTTGGTCGGCCAACGCAATAGGGTGATCGTGGTGGATGTCCGGTAACGCCAAGGCCCGACCGACTGGAAGCGAATTGATTTTCTGGCGCAGTCCGTTGGTGCGAGCAATGATCGCTTTTTGCGCGTCATTGAGGTCTACCGATTGTTGGCGTCTTAAGCGGTTTCGTTTCTTGCCTTTCAGGGGCTTAAGCGTGGGAGATTCGAGTACCAAAACTCCCGCTGCAGGGTCCAAAACAACCAAGTAGGGCATGGACTCCTCGCTGGGATCGGAGTTTTCATAACCGAGATCGCGCTGTTGTGCCGCTGCGCTGTTGCTACCGGTTCGTTCAAGTGAAACCAAGACTTCTTCGGGTGTTGCATCGCGTAGTAGGCGGGCCGCGGTTCTAAGCCGTTCGGGTATGTCGTTTCGGGTAGGAATGTTCTCGGGTACCAGGTTAGCCACGGTCTATCAGCCTACACTTCAAACAAAAGATTAGTCATCGCACGCCATTTCCAGATATTCGTAACCAGTTCCGTCAACCATACCCGCCAGCTTGACGAGTTCACCGTTTTCGACAAGCTCATCAACGGCAGCCTCAACAGCTTCTTTGCCTAGCAAGGCCAGCCTCCCGAAAGCTGGATGTTTCGCTAAGCGTTCGGGCAGTTCATATTGCCCACCACTGCGTCCGACCAGAGTGTTGATAATACGCCGATACGAATAGCGCGCCCCTGCGATACTCTCCACCAACTCGGTGATGAACGCCGAAACTGGTAGGGAGTCAAGTAGACGCTGCCGAGTCAGCGCGCTGTCGCGCCAAGGCCGAGGAAGTTCCACACAGCGATCGCAAGCGTTGCAAGACTCGGGTTCATCTGTCCCCAAATATTCAAGCATTTTCTTTCTGCGACAGCCATTCGCGAAACGGGCGAATTGCTTCGCGGCGCGGGACTTTTTAGCTACCAAGTCACTTCGATTTTCAGCCGATTGTTCGATTGCCGCCCAAGAGGGCTCAACGTCAAACCTCTCAAGAACCCAAGCGTATTGCCAGGCACTGAACCCCAAGATATCTCGTTTGTTCAACTCAAACAGGTCAGCAGCAATGTCTGAAGCATCGCGGCCGAGTTCCTTTGCCCAGGAAGATGCGTGATAAGTGTCGCCGTCTTTTTGTTCAGTCAAAGCAACGATCCGCCTAGCCCGCTGAACTAATCCAGGATCCTCGCTCGACAGTTCCTCAAGCAAACGCGCCGTGTCCCCAAGCAACGTGATCCGCCCTTTCCAAACGGTGTCTGGATGACGTTGCAGCGCGCCAGTTTCTTGAAGGTAATGAACGGCTAAGGCGGTGCCCACTGAATCAGGGTCGCCGTCATAACCCACGGCGGCTAGATCCTGCGGGTCGTAGGCTTTCGTATCCACTTTGAGCCGCGACCAAATCCGGCGCACTTGTGCAACGCGAGGAGCCGAACTTTTGATGAACGTCCGATGGATTGCACAGTCGTTCGGCATGGTCAACAGTACCGCAGTGCCGCTGCGCGGCCCGGTTCCCTCGGCGGAACCACGAGCCACGCGACCGGTTTCTTGAACGTATTCCTCAATAGAAGCGGGCATCTCCAGATGCACAATCAGAGCAATATCAGGTTTGTCGATGCCCATTCCGAACGCTTTGGTGGCTACCACGACATCAATCTCACCATGGCGAAAAGCGTCCTCAATATGTTGACGTTGCGGATGCTCCATGCCGCCGTGATAAGCAAAAGCAGTGTGCCCCGCCGATCGCAGCACACTAGCAATAGTGGTTGCGTCTGAGCGTTTCGGCACATAGACGATGGCAGGTTGGCAGGGGAATGCATCCACGATCTGCACCACGCGGAGGTCTCGGTCTTTTCTGTCGGCACAACCTTCGGTGTAGTAGCAGATTTCTGGACGGTCGGGCGACAGAACCACCGCTTTCTCTTGCAGGTCAAGAGCAAGCAGTTCGGTGATTTCATCTCGTACTTCTTGGGTGGCGGTAGCGGTGACAGCCAAGATCGGTGGCCTATTGGGGCCAGCGATCCGTTGCAAAGCCTGAGGGATAGCCGCATATTCGGGGCGGAAGGAATGCCCCCACTGGGAAATGCAATGCGCTTCGTCAACCGCAATCCGTGCCACTCCAATCTTCGACAGTTCACTCACAAACTCTTGAGACCAAAGCCTCTCGGGGCTGACATAAAGCAGTTTGTAGTTGCCACGGTGTGCGCCGCGCAAGATCTCTCGCCATTCACCTTGAGGTATGCCGCTATGGATGGCTGCAACTCTGGTCACGCCTTTGGCGCGTAGGTTCTCGACTTGGTCGTTCATTAGCGCCAACAAAGGCGAGATGACCAGAGTCACTCCCGCAGACAACAGCGCCGGTATCTGAAACGTGATCGACTTACCCGAACCGGTGGGTAGTACCCCTAGCGTGTCGTGGCCTTGCAAAAAGCCGTTAATGGTTCGGTGTTGCCCCGGCCTCCACTGTTTGAAACCGAAACGCTCACGAACTCGATCAAGGCATTGCTCAACCTTGGTTGAGTTACGCAGGTCGGCTTCAGAGAGTTCCATATCGGCAAGTTCCGACCACGGATCGGCGCTCGGCAACGCCTCTAACCGTTGACGCATCGCCTCGTCAAAAACCACATCATCAAGGTGGTCAGCTATCAATTGGTAAGCGTCCTCGGCTTGGTTAGCCCGCTCGATCCGAGGCGGACCGGGGAGAGTATTGAGTATCTGGTCTCTGTAAGGGACGGCTCGGCAGAGTCGATTGTCTAGAATCACGGTGACCCCCCGATCTCTTTCAGTGCGGATAAGGCGACCTGCTCCCTGCGCGAAACGGATCGCCGCTTTGGGCACGATGTAGTCAGCGAACGGGTCTTTGCCGCAGCGTTCCATCAACTCGGTGCGTGCCCCAACCACAGGATCGGCGGGCGAATCGAAAGGTATCTTTTCGATGACTAACAGA
>JAHQYM010000173.1 GCA_024421095.1 Acidimicrobiia bacterium | reverse complement strand
TGTTGTTGGGTTGTTTGCTGTTGACCCAACGCCTTGATTGTTCAGTGAACACATCAACAGATGAACCCTCAGCAAGTTCTGAGAGTTGATCGTCAACTTGTTGAGGCGAAGTTTTCGCAGCCGCCCCAACCGCGACTTCGGCGTGTTCAACAGTGATCGCACCGTTAGCCAAAGACTCGGCGAGTTTCGGCATCTCGACGAGCCCAGCAGCAGTCCGCGCGACTCTGTTAGCAGCACGTGTTGACATGCGCCCGGCGTCACGCAAAACGACTTTCGAGTTCAACCCGCCGTCATCAAGCCCCTCAATCTCAGTAGCGCAACGCGCCTGCAAAGCATTCAACGCCGCCACCACCCGCGCAGCGCCAGCAACCAAACCCTCCAACTCGCTACGCGAACGCCCAACAGTGACCACCTGCCGGGTCTGCGAAATCATAGAATCAAACATAACACAACCTTACCAACAGGATATGACACTACACGAAACAGATAGAAGCAGCACGGCAGAACCGATGAACTCAGTAGCGCATCGTGCCTGCAACGAATTCAACGCAGCCACAACCCGTGCAGCGCCAGCAACCAAACCCTCCAACACGCCACGCGAACGCCCAACAGTAACCACCCCACGGGTCTGCGAAATCATAGAATCGAACATGACGACACTTTACCAACAGGGTATGACAATACACGAAACAGATAAAAACAACACGGCAGAATCGATAATCTCAGTAGAACCCTGTGCCTGCAATGCATTCAACGCGGCCACCACCCGTGCAGCACCAGCAACCAAACCCTCCAACTCGCCACGCCAAAACCCAACAGTAACCACCCCTCGGGTCTGCAAAATCATAGAATCGAACATGACGACACTTTGCCAACAGGGTATGACACTACACAAAACAGCTAGACGCGGCACGGCAAAACCGATGAACTCAGTAGAACCCTGTGCCTGCAAAGCATTCAACGCGGCCACAACCCGTCCAGCGCCAGCAACCAACCCCTCCAACACGCCACGCGAAAGCCCAACAGTAACCACCCCTCGGGTCTGCGAAATCACAGAATCAAACATAACCACACCTTAGCGACAAGGTGTGACATTGCACGAAACGGTTAGGAATAGTACGGCCGAATCGATGATTCAGCCGGTAGCAATATTCGAAATGGAGAGGAGGTTGTTAGGGATTAGGGTGGCTCCGACACCCGCTTCGCAGAGACGACCAATGTCGATGACGAAGGTCGATGATCCTTGTATTCCGCTCCCGAATGGCTGCCGACAAACTAAGGTTACAAAGCATCCCGCGGCATCCCTTCAGAGGATCAGCGCGGCACCGCAGTTAACCCGGATTTAACCTGGATTTTTCAGTGAGCGGTTGGCGGGGGGGGGCGGGGTTGGGTGCGGCGGCGGGTGAGGGGTGGTTGGTGGGTGTGTGTGGGCGCGTTGGGTTGGGGATGGGGTTTGGTTGGGGTGTTGATTCAGCCTGGGTTTTGTGCAGGCTCCAAGGATTGGAGCGAGTACGGAATCTATGGCACATAAGCGAGGGCGGTGGCGAGGTCTCGCCGCTACTGTGATTAGCAGAAAAAGCATGCGGTGCGGATGGTGTTCGCGTTGCGTGAGGAGTTGGGCATTTCGGTGGGCACGGTCACGCGTGTAGCGAGTCAGTCGGGTTACGGCGAGGTGTCGTTGCGCCGCTGGGTGGCCCAAGCCGAGGTTGACGCCGGGTTGTGGGCGGGGGTGTCGTCCGTTGAGAGCGAGGAGCTCAAGAGGTTGCGTCAGGAAAACCGTGAGCTGCGCCAAGCCAACGAGATCTTGCAGCGTGCAGCAGTTTTCATACAGCCTGCACAAAACCCAGTATGAATCAGTCGAGCAGGACATTGGTGTCAACAGCAGTGATCGCCGCGAGTCCGTTCACGCGTGTTGTGCCTGCTCAGCGTTGTCGTCATCTAGGAATCTGCGCAGTGCTTCGCGGATGACCTCGCTCGTCGTCGTCCCGTCGGTCTCAGCCCGAGCAGAGACCGCGGCTCGCAGTTCCGGGTCAATGCGCACCGGCACCACTTCAGCCGGACCCGAACCCATGGCGGGCCGGCCTCTGCGGCGCTCGCACAGCGCTGCGACATCGTAAAGGACAACGTCCTCGGAATGCACCCCCCTACGATGACCGTTTGAAGTCCTTCAACGTTAATTTTGGATTGTCCGCAAATGAGCCATCCCGGTGGTTTATTTGTTGACAAGACTTGAATTTGTGACATAATGCGGGATGGCCTCCGATCCTGTCCTTGACCGACTCGAGATAGCCTTCGCAAAGCATCGGAACAAATTGTTGGAGACGAACGCTGGTCGTTGGGCGGTGTTCGTGCAACCTCGCGACAGGCGCCGCAACCCTGCGTTCGTCGGTTGCTTCGACGACGAACATCAAGCTTGTGAGGTCGCCTACCGCAGCACCATCGGTAGGCGCTTCCTGATCAAAGAAGTACGACAAAATGATCGGGTCATCAACGTCCCGTGGGCGGTGCCGAGCGATCAACCCTAACGAGAGCGACTACTCACGTGTCATCGGGCCCGTCGAAAGCAGGGGCCCGATTGTGGAGGTCGAGATCCAGCCGGTTCCGAGCGAACTTGAGCGCTACCGCATGGAGAACCGAATCGTGCCACCGCCTATTCGAGCGAAGGGCATCATTGACACGGGTGCCCAAAGGACCTGTATTTGGAGAAGCACTGTGAGCGATCTGTGGCTTGAGCCGGTGGAGCAAACAACTCTCACTACCGCATCTGGCTCGGTCAAGAGCGCGGTCTTCCATCTCAATCTGCAATTTGGGTTGACGTGTGAGCATCTACCCGACCCAATCCCTGTCCGCGCCCATGTTGTTCCAGAATTGTTGGATGCGCAAATGCTGATCGGTCTTGACGTGTTGCGGTTAGGTGAGTTTGTTGTCTATGGACCGGACAACCGCTATGAGTTGATCCTCCCCCGAGGCACGAAACCATCAACATAGCCGGTGTGGATTTGTGACGGTTGGCGTTCGAGGGTGGCATCGGTGGGGAGAGAGACCGCGGCCGAATGCAATCGCCCAGCAATCGACGACCGTAAGGAGGCAGCGTCTGTCGCGAGCCTTGGTTGGCGCTAACCTCTAGGCAGGAGGAGGTCTCATGCATAATCGGGAGAATACGCAATCAAGTTCAACTGCGACCAATAACGTCCGTTGAACGAATACAAGCCCTTGATTGGGATTACTGGGCGTTGTCGGCCGGGGCGTGATGTGGCCGATCTACCCGAATATTTTGATGACATTCGGATTGACATGTATTTCTCGAATTATGCACAAGCGGTGGCTGCTGCCGGCGGCCTTCCCGTGCATTTGCCGATTGATCTAGACCCGATGCTGATATTGGAACGTCTTGACGGCATATTGCTCAGCGGTGGCACCGACATTGACCCGAGCCGTTACGGTGCCGAAACCGAAACCGATCTTTTCCCCCCTGAACCGGAACGTGATGAATTCGAGTTAAGTCTCTTAGAAAACGCCATAGATCAGCAAGTTCCACTACTGGGGATATGCCGAGGGCAACAATTAGTCAACGTAGGAACAGGTGGCACTTTGCATCAAGATGTGCAAGCTCATTCCAAAGTGGAGGTCTGGCAAAAGAACGAACGTCACC
>JAHQYM010000025.1 GCA_024421095.1 Acidimicrobiia bacterium | reverse complement strand
CGACGTTGCCGATTCCTTCGCATCCCAAGACGTGGGCCGCGTCTACGGACTCGGCATCACCACGGGCACCAGCAACACCACCTACTCACCCAAAGACCAGGTAACCCGTGAACAGATGGCCGCCTTTCTGGCCCGCCTCTACCGAGTACTGACCACCCCCAACAGCTGACCCCGACTCAACCGCCGCGCCACGAGGCTCAGTCGAGGATGTCGTTCGCTCAACAGGTGGTGGCAGATGCGGCGCTGGTCACGACCGAGCGGAATCCGACTCGAGCAAACGCGCTAGCCGTTGGTCAGCGGATGGAGCGTCTGCACCGTGGTGACGCGGGGAGCGGTGTGCTGGATTGATCTGGACAAGCGTCGGCTTTGTGTAGTGGTGTCTGCCGAGGGTGTTGGGTTGCGTCTGACTTCGCGCGACAATTTCTGAGTTTTTCTACGCTAAATCGGGCAGGGTTGGCGGTCTTAGAAAAGGAGGCTTCAGCCTAACCACCCACAAACGCTAGTAGCTGGTTTAGTAACCTAGTAGGTCTCTAGCGCCTGAATCGGCGGAGGGATGGCGGAGTTTTGACATCGCTCGGGCTTCAATCTGGCGGATGCGTTCACGCGTCAGTTGAAAATGTTCCCCAACCTCTTCAAGAGTACGAGGCTCGCCACGGTCTAAGCCGAAACGCAACTTGAGAATGTCTCGTTCACGTTCCTCTAAAGGGGCTAGCAGCCGTGTGATTTCTTCGGGCAACATCGCGGTAGCCGCAACATCAAAAGGGGAAGCCGCGCCCCGATCTTCCACCACATCACCAAGCTCGGCATCCCCATCTTCACGCAAAGGTTCCGAAAGCGAAACAGGCTCAAGCGCGAAGCGCAACGCCTCAATGACCTTGTCTTCAGACAACTCCAACTCAATAGCCAACTCACGCACCGTCGCAGACCGACCATTCTGGCGTTCCAAAAGAATGCGAGCTTTCTGCACGCGGGTCAACGTGTCGCCAGCATGCACGGGTAGCCGAATGGTGCGGCCGGTGTTGGCAATCCCCCGAGTAATCGCCTGACGAATCCACCAAGTCGCATAAGTCGAGAACTTGAAACCTTTCCGCCAGTCGAACTTCTCAACCGCATGAATCAAACCGAGATTACCTTCTTGAACCAAATCAAGTAGCGGTAGCCCCGATGCCTGATACTTCTTCGCGATCGACACGACCAAACGCAAATTCGACTTCACAAAAGCACGTTTCGCCGCTTCACCCTTGCGAGCAACCCTGCTCAGTTCACGACGGCGAGCGGGGTTCAGTTTGCTTTCGGCCAACTCCGCGCGAGCCTCAATACCAGCCTCAATCTGTTGCGCCAACCGCACCTCGTCATCCTTGGTCAACAAGGCGTATTGACCAATGTCTGAAAGGTACAAGCGGACTAAATCCTCCTCGTCTCGTTCGACGCGCTCCTTAGCCACGGATCGTCCCTCTCATTGATGCGGTCCAGTGCGCCTTACGATACCCACAGATTGCCGTTAGGCAACCAGCCAGAATTGCTAATCTAGCTAATTGGCAAATCTTGCGGCAGTAAACCACCCACCGAAATCAAGCGCTTTGCGGCTTTTCGCACGGCGGCGGCGTGGTCACGATTGCTTTGGGGTGTTGTCAGGGAAGCCAAAAGAAGCTCCCCCTTATGGCGGTCGTTGGTAATCTCGAGCAACAGGAACTCAACCGCACGAAGCAACGGCGCATCGGCGTGAGGCTGCCCTCGTTGGCGAAGCAGTTCACAGAACTTGGCAAGATCAGCCAATAACACATTTTGAGAGACTGCTAGACGTAGCACCGCACCCGAAACTTCCCGCATCGACTCAACGGCTGCCTCGGTTTGGCGGGACGGTGCCGTAATATCAGTTAGATCGGCAAGCAAAACCGAATCCGGCATCAACGCCTTGAAAGCCACTGCTTGTTCACCAAGATGGCGGCCCGTGGTAGACAAGTAAACGGCCACAGCCGAGTGGCCCGCCTCGGCATCACCGTTTTCGTTTGCATCACTTGACCAAGCAACAAACAACTCAAACAAGCTAGACAAAGCGCGATGCAACGTCCGCACCACCTGAGCGGTTTGCGTCACCGTCAAACCCATCCCCTGATTGGTCCCATGTTGCATCTCATGATTCATTGCAAAGCTGGTCCTTTCCCTCGGTAACGGTTGATGATCGGCATGCGGCGGTCACGCCCAAAAGCCTTGCCGCTAAGGCGAACGCCCAACGGAGACTGGCGGCGCTTGAACTCAGCCTCGTCTACCGCGGCACAAACCTGATACACCAAATCCGGATCCCCTAAACCCCTAGCCACGATCTGCTCCACCCCCAAATCGTCCTCTACATATGCCCGTAATACTGGATCAAGGGTTGTGTATGGGGGAAGCGACTGGTCATCACGTTGGTTGGGTCGCAATTCGGCAGATGGCGCTTTGCTAAGCACGGTTTCGGGAATAACCATTTGGCCTTGCTGGTTGCGCCACCGACACAACTCATAGACATCTAGTTTCCAGACATCTTTGATGACCGCAAAAGCGCCAGCCGTGTCTCCATAAAGAGTGGAATACCCGACCGCTACCTCCGACTTGTTACCGGTAGTCAAAACCAACCAGTCATGTTCGTTCGCCAAAGCCATCAACACCAGGCCTCGAATGCGAGACTGAATATTCTGGTCGGTGAGATCGCCAAGATGCACACGACCTCCACCGCCAGCAGCCCCAAGGGCGCATAACAGCGTTTCTGTCAACGATTGATGCGCCGACTCAATCCCAATCGTTAGAGTATTGATCTTGAGATTGGCTGCCAACGCTTTCGCATCGGTTACAGAATGATCGCTTGAGTAACGCGACGGCAGCAACACGCCATGCACTTTGCTTGCCCCGAGTGCATCCACTGCAATCGCCGCAGTCAAAGACGAATCGACCCCACCAGAAAGCCCAACACAAACTTCGCTAAACCCGCTCTTGTGGACATAGTCACGGGTGCCAAGCCGCAAAGCCTGCCATTGTTCAGCAAACCCCGTCAATGGTTCTGCAATGTTTGATCCTCGAGGTTTTGACATTGGCCGCACAACAGGCCAGTTGCCGTTCAGGGAGGGAGAACACGGCAACTCAATATCAAACACATCCACTAGCGGAGTGAAACGTTCACAGCGCAACGTGACGCTTGGGCCATCCGCTGTTGGGGTCACCAAAAACGATCCCCCATCGAAAACCAACTCGTCCTGCCCGCCAACGAGGTTGACATACAGGATCGGCACACCCGTTTCGGCTACACGTTCACAGATCACTTGTTCACGTACTCGCATCTTCCCATTGCGATACGGCGAGCCGTTGATGTTGAACACCAACCGAGCGCCAGCTTTACCCAACTGCGACACCGGCCCGTTGGCAATCCAAGAATCTTCGCACACGGTCAACCCAACGTCAACCCCCGCGAAATTGTGCAAAATGGAAGGGAGGTCGCCACGCTGGAAATAGCGAAGCTCGTCAAACACGTCATAATTTGGTAGATGACGCTTGTGGTGGATACCGAGTATGTCGCCATCAGCACAAACCGCTAACGCATTCCAGACTCCTGTTTTGTAACCGAAACCCTCGCCATCATGCTCAACTTGGTCTGCATACTTGCGTTCAGCGCCCTTGGTGCCCTTGGTGCCCGTAGTACCTTTAGTGGCCGTAGCGCCATCGGCGAACCCAATCACAGCCGCACAGCGTTCAGTGCGTGAAGCGAATTCTTGCACAGCAGTTCGACTGTCCGCCACGAACGCAGGGCGCAACAACAAATCCTCAGGTGGATAACCGGTGATTGCCATTTCTGGCATTACCGCTACGTCAGCGTTCGCTTCTTCAGCCTCGGCGAGTGCGGTTAAGGCGAGTTGAAGATTGCCGTTTAGGTCGCCCACAGTTGGGTTGATCTGGCAGACAGCAACCCGCAAATGATTGCCCACATCGGCCATATTCTCAGCATAGAGCCATCTTGGCCAACTGAACGTTAACGAAGGCCACCGAACTGAAGATACCCGAGGTGCCCGAGGTACCTGAGATACCCGAGGTACCCGAGGTTGAACGAAGCAGCAAAGCGGGGCTCAATCAGGCGAGAATAGCGCAGATCGTGTCGGTCATCAAGGCAGCCACCACATAGGGGTCGGCGTTGGCGTTCGGGCGCCGGTCTTCAATATAGCCTTTGCCATTTTGCACTACCTGCCAAGGGATACGGATAGACGCGCCGCGGTCGGAGAACCCATACGAAAATTGGTCGAAGCGTTCCGTCTCGTGGGCACCCGTCAAACGATCCTCGATCCCCACGCCGTAGCCAGCAATATGCCGCTCGGGCACACCATCGGCACCCAAAGCTTCGCACGCATTAATGATCGGCTCAAATGCTTCACGCATCGCTTTGGTGGAAAAGTTGGTGTGCATGCCGGCACCGTTCCAATCGCCTTTCATGGGTTTGGCATCAAGGGATACTTCAACCCCGAACTCTTCGGCCAAACGGTACAACAGGTAACGGGCGACCCACATTTGGTCACCAATCGATAGCGTGTCTATCGGGCCGATCTGAAACTCCCATTGCCCAGGCATAACCTCGGCATTAGTACCCGAAATCGCTAGTCCAGCATCAATGCATGCGCTGGTGTGACGCTCAATGAGTTCCCGGCCGTGAATTTTCACCGCACCCACGCCGCAATAGTAAGGGCCTTGCGGTGCTGGGAACCCATTGGGTGGGAAACCTGCAGGCCAGCCAGTGGTGCGGTCAAGTAAAGTATATTCCTGTTCCATGCCGAAGATCGGTTCTTGGTTGCTATAACGCTCGTAGGCTTCGCGAGCACCGCGCCTAGTGTTGCTCGGGTGCGGTGCGAGAGTTCCAGTTAGTTGCGTTTCGCACATCACCAAAATGTTGTTGCCACCACGTAACGGATCTGGGCATTGAAACACTGGCTCCAACACGACATCGGAATTGTTGCCCGCTGCTTGGTTAGTGCTAGAACCGTCATAACCCCAGATACCGGGTTGCTCGCCGTCCGCTAGAACTTTAGTCTTGGAGCGGATCTCTTTAGTGGGTTCGGATCCGTCGATCCATAAGTACTCAGCTCGGTAAACCACAAAACTTCCTCTCTTTGGATTGTCGCTGACGTGAACTAGGATTCAGGCGTTACGTTTCTGCGCGGTTGCCTAATTGTTAACAGTTTGTAAAACAACGGTTAGGCGCTTCCTAATCTGTTGGCGGGTGTGGCACGGTAGACGTGTCAGCATCCGCTAATCAGGGCTCTCTTTGCAGGGTCAAGTCAGAGATCCGAGGTCAAAATGGAACGCGACCAGCAGTATGTGCTCCGCAGCGTTGAGGAACGTGGCGTGCGCTTAATCCGTTTGTGGTTCACAGACGTTCTCGGGAAACTCAAATCAGTGGCAATCACGGCAACCGAGCTTGAAGCTGCCTTTGATGAGGGGGTACAGTTTGACGGCAGTTCGATTGATGGCTTCTCAAGGGTCCACGAATCTGACGTTTTGGCTTGCCCCGATGCCAGCACATTTGAATTGTTGCCGTGGGCTAGAGAAGCTGAACCTTCGGCTCGGATGTTTTGCGATATTCAAGACCTTGACCAAGCTCCCTTTGAAGGTGACCCACGCCAAGTGCTGCGCAGAAATGTCAAGGAAGCGCAAAAACAAGGGTTTACATTTTTTGTTGCTCCTGAAGTTGAGTTTTTTTACTTCGCATCGGGTGACAACCTTAAAGGGAAACCTAAGCCCCTTGATCGTGCTAGCTATTTTGATTTAACTACGGCCGATGTCTCAAGCGATTTGCGTAAGCGGACAATCCAGATGTTAGAGAGCATGGGAATCCCTGTGGAATATTCGTTCCATGAAGACAGCCCGAGTCAACATGAAATTGATTTGCGTTACACTGAAGCATTGGATATGGCTGATAATTTTATGACATTGAGATTGATCGTAAAAAAGGTGGCGATGGAACGCAACGCTTATGCTTCTTTTATGCCTAAGCCATTGAACGGGGTGCAAGGCTCGGGGTTGCATATGCATTTGTCGTTGTTCAACGGCGACACCAACGTGTTCCATGACCCTAGTGACCAGTATGCGTTGTCGGCTACCGGTCGCCAGTTCACAGCCGGGGTGTTGCGGCACGCCCGCGAAATCAGTGCAGTCACGAACCAGTTGATCAACAGTTACAAGCGCCTATCGGAGAAATCCGAAGCTCCCCCGTATGTAGCTTGGGCACGGAATAACCGTTCGGCGCTTATCCGCATACCCGTTCGGAGAAAAGGTAAGGCAACTTCGGCAAGGGTTGAATACCGAGCTCCAGACCCCGCGTGTAATCCGTATCTAGCGTTTTCGTTGATACTCGCAGCTGGTCTCAAAGGTATTGACGGTGGCTACGAATTGCCGCCCGAAATTCGATACAACCTTCATGATCTTGATCGATACGAACTCGCTAAGTTGGGCGTTGAGCCACTACCACGTTCCCTAGGCGAAGCTCTTGATGTCATGGAAGATTCTGAACTTGTACGTGAATCGCTAGGCGATCATATTTTCGAGTGGTTTATGCGCAATAAACGCACAGAATGGAATGAATACCAAGCAAGAGTAACGCCATTTGAGTTGGAACGATATCTCGCTACTTGGTAACGAGGGAGACTCGCACTCATCGGTCATTAGGATTTCCCAAGCGTTTCAGGTATGCAAGTACTTCCCTTTCCGACAGAACATCGGCGTATTTGGCATCAAGATCAAACAGGTTTGCGTGGTGGACGGCTTCATCACGGTCGCCACACGCATCACGCACCACAATAGGGACAAACCCGTGCTGACACGCATCAAGCGCCGTGGCTCGAACGCATCCGCTAGTGGACACACCAGTGTGGATCAATGTGTCGATACCCATCGAGGTGAGTGTCGAAGCAAATGAAGTTCCGAAAAACGCCGACGCGTATTGTTTCACGACAATTATTTCCCCGTCAATAGGCTCAAGGCCAGCACCGGATGCACCTAGAGGATTACCACGCACAAAACACTCAAGCGCGCCCACCTTACGGAAAAATACACCGCCATCAGCACCGCCGGGATGAAACTCGACTCGGGTATGGAACACCGGGATCTTAGCCGTGCGAGCTGCGTGCAATAACCGCTCACAAGATGCCCGTGCTTCTTCAACATCAGCAAATAATGGTGATGCCTGCTCCAGATATGCCTTGCAAAAGTCAATAACCACAACGGCTGGGGACTTACCGAACCCTAAACGATTGTTGAAACCCGCTTGCCGATAATCGTCAAGCAAATCTTCGCTGCGCGGTTCTTGAACCATCTCTGATGCTCCTTTTAGTCGATTATCCCAGCTTGGCGTAGTTCTTCTAACGCGTCGCGATCGAGACCTAGGAGACCGCCAATGATCTCTTCATTATGGGATCCCAACGTTGGCCCCGCCCAGTTGATTTCACCGGGCGTACCAGAAAGCTTCGGTACCACGTTTTGCATGGGGACAGTGCCAAAATCGTCTGTGTCTACCCAAACGATTGCTTCGCGGGCTGCGAAGTGTTCGTCTTCTAACATTTCCGGAGCGCGATACATTTGCCCATTTGGAACGCTATGTTCATTGAGCAACTTGTGCAAGTCTTGTGCATCAATGGTGGATGTCCACTCAGCGATCAACTCATCAAGTTCAAGTTGGTTATCGCCCCGAGCGATGTGCGTAGCGAACCTCTGGTCATCGCCAAGTTCTGGTTTACCCATAGCCTGAGCTAAGCGCCGCCAGACGGTGTCTTGGTTACCGGAAATTAACAAGAGTTTGTTGTCGCGGGTGGGGTACGCATTCGCCGGTGCAATATTGGGAATCAACGACCCCGTTCGTTCACGTATGAAACCAGCTACATGATATTCAGTTAACAACGATTCCATTACCGCGAGCACCGACTCATACAGCGCCGCATCCACCACTTGGCCGACACCACTTCGCTCTCTAGCATGGATGGCATTAAGTGTCCCGATGGTTGCGAACATTGCAGTTAGCGTGTCGCCAATACTAATACCGGTGCGGCTAGGTAAAGCTGTGGGATCGCCGGTGGTGTATCGAATACCACCTATTGCTTCACCAATCGCTCCAAAGCCGGGTTGCGTAGAATAGGGGCCGTTCTGCCCGTAACCAGATACCCGGGTTACAATCAACCGAGGGTTAATGGCATGCAAATCCGCTGGAGCTAAACCCCATCGCTCCAAGGTACCGGGCCGAAAGTTTTCTAACAAGACATCTGTTTCAGCAACCAACTTACGCACCAAATCTTGCCCTAGAGTTTCACGTAAATTGATTGTTACCGATTTCTTGCCACGACCCACAATCGGCCACCACAAAGATTTACCATCAGCTTTTTCTTGCCCCCATGCACGCATCGGATCACCACTACCGGGTGGTTCAACTTTGATAACCTCAGCCCCATGATCGGCGAATTGTTGGCCGCAGAAAGGCCCCGCCAACAAAGTGCCCATTTCCAGCACACGTATATCAGACAGTGCTCCAGTCATTATTTCGTTTACCTTCCTTTATGCTCGGAGTTATGAACAACGCGATTCAAATTGTGGAGGTCGCTCCACGCGACGGGTTGCAAGCCGACCCCGCCGACCTCAGCACCAACCAAAAAGTGGAACTCATTAGACGGTTGATCGCTGTGGGCCACACTCGCATTGAGGCCACAAGTTTCGTGAATCCCAAAGCTGTGCCGAAATTGGCCGATGCGGAAGCGTTGATGGACGCAGTGCCCCGACCGGACGGTGTGAGTTATAGCGCTTTGGCGCTCAACCAACGTGGGGTCAATCGAGCTATTGAGGCTGGTGTGGATGAGGTGGTCGGTGTGGTGGTTGCAAGCGAGACGTTTTCGCAAGCTAACCAACGAGCCTCGATTGCCGAATCTATTGACCGTTGGCGCACCATCAGCGAGACCGCTCAGTCTGTCGGGTTGAAGACTGCCGTAACTGTTTCGGCGGTTTGGGGATGCCCCTATGAAGGACGGGTTGATGCCAATAAGGTTCTTGACATAGTTGATGAACTCGCCGAAACCGAACCAGACGAATTGGCCCTCGCAGACACAATCGGCACGGCTGTGCCCAACAAGGTTGCGGCGCTGTTTGAAGCGGTAGCACAGCGCGCCCCGGCAACAATTCTGCGCGGTCACTTCCACAACACCCGCAACACTGCTTTGGCGAACATTACCGCCGCTCTCAATGTTGGGGTGCGTACCTTCGACTCCAGCCTCGGTGGGGTCGGCGGCTGCCCTTTCGCCCCGAAAGCCACAGGTAATGTCGCCACCGAAGACGTTGTCTATCTCACCCACGAGATGGGGTTCAACAGCGGTTTGGAACTCCAAGAACTTATCAACGCAAGCAGCTGGCTTGAAACCCAACTTGGGCACCCGGTGCCGAGCCTCGTTGCCAAAGCCGGGGGTTTTCCTCAACCCCGCTGAACCGTTCACGTTGGCCTCTTTTGGTATTGACCTTTTGGTGGACCGACAACTGCACCATCTCGCAAAATACGTTGGCCACGCAACCAAACATGGCGCACTTTGCCGCTGAGTTCTTGCCCTTCAAAAGGCGTGTAACCTTGGCTCGATTCTGAGTCTTCAGCCGACACAATATGGCTGACATTCGGATCCAGTAAAGCAATATCAGCATCGTAACCAACTCCAATAGTGCCCTTGGAGTTCAAGGCGTATCGCTGCGCCGGGTTCCAAGACAACAAGCGAGCCATGTCAGCCAAAGCTAAACCACGTTTTGATCCCTCAGAATAAAGTCCGTTCAACAAGTATTCGGTTCCCCCAAAACCGCTTTTTGCTAGCCAAATATCGGTTGGATTCTCGGAAGAAACTTTCGCTTCGCTACGACAACACGCATGGTCGCTTACCACCCAATCAAGTTCCCCAGCAAGAACATGACCCCAAAGCGCTTCCACATCAGCCCGAGGACGAATAGGCGGATTTACTTTCGCCCAAGGATCTAACGCGGTGTTGATGTCGACCAAAAGATGCCCGATCGTCACCTCACGACGAAAATCAACGTTCTCAAAGCAACGTTCCATGCGCAACGCTGCATCCACCGCTTTCGCTGACGACAAATGCAAAAGGTTAACGTTCACCACGCCAGTTTCATGAGCCAGATACGCTGCGATCGTTACCGCCAAACCCTCAGAATGCGGGGGACGAGAAGCAGAATACGCGGCCAACCCGCTAAGGTCATTAGAGTTTTCAACTAGCTTCGTGTAAGCGGTCATAATCTCTGCTGTTTCACAATGCAAAGAAAGCGAAAACGCATCAGCTAACTGTGGATAATCTTGGCGAGTAGCAGCAAGTTTACGCATAATAAACTCAAAATGTGCGTAGTCATAGCGTTCATCAGCGGGTGTCATCAAAAAACTGGCTTGGTTGTCGCTAGCGCCATGCAATCCGTGACCACCATAAAACATGAATATTTTGAAAGAGGTAACCCCGTATTCTAATGCCAACATTGGTATCTCATCAATATGGCTCGCCTGCATAGGAGCAAGATGGAAAGCATAATCCACATGGCTGTTGCCATTGATCTGAGCCAACACTTCAGGGAAAAACTCAGCGTATGAACCACCTTTGTTGAGGTAGTACTGCCCAGTGCGAATGTAATTTAGTACCGTTGTTGTGCCACCTTGAGCAGCGGCCCGGCTTTCACTTCGCGCATCAACAGGAAGCGGGTTATAGATCCCCATATGAGTGTGTGCATCAACGGAACCAGGGAAAGCAATAAGCCCTGCAGCATCAAAGATTTGAGTGGATTGCGGTGCCTGAACTGCAAGTCCATCACCCACCGAACTTATCTTGCCTTCAGTAATAGCAATATCAGTTTTGCTTGCTTCGCCTAGATCAGGGCGAACCACGGTAGCACCAGCGATTATCAAGTCTGTCATAAACGTTCTCCAGTAGTTTCCCGAAAAGCGGGAGCTTGTCGCAATTGAGCAAAGGGGGACAGCAAAGCTGCGGTGGAACTGAAACTACCCACAGAAGACAGCGTTCGATAAGTGTGCTCAATAGTCTGAGTTGTTAAAGAACCGCTAGTGTTGTCGCAATACTTAGCATAAAGTTGCGCCTTTAATAAAGGACGTTGCGGGCTTCCAAGGTTGGTAAACACTTCCTCAACAAAGGTCTCACCCGTGTCGGTGGCCACACTAAGACGTGCTGGAAACTGATTGGGGTAGATCTCCATCATGTTGGGATCGGCGACTACATCAACTCTTGACATCAACTGGCGCCGCTGCGGATCATTTGCTAAAGCATCGCTAAAATCTGTCAAACCAACACCAGTATCTTCATCTGCGAGCAAACCAACAACAACCGCGTAAGGTCCACTAAACTGCGCGAAATAACCTGATTGAGGTGACCGTTTCGCTTCGATTGGTTCGCCAATCGTGCGCACTGTTGGGGGCGGAACTGCAAGCGTAGCACTCAAAAGATTTTCGCCTGTCACACCGCGCCGGCTCAAGGCCATGGCCGCATCAATCGCCGTGTGAGTGAAGTGGTTTGCTGGGTAAGGCTTAAAGAAGATGTCGTCGCAAAGCCAGCTTTCCCCTAAGCCCTCGGTGACTGCGCTTAGATCGGCTTGGTCACCGAGAAACGCTTGGAACAAACCAAAACGGCCCTCAATCGCAGTTGGCGGCCCGGTGATACCCCGAGCGGCAAGTTGAGCCGCCGTTACCCCACCACGGGCCGCCCAACCGCAATGTAAACGCTTAACCGTCCCCCCCGTTCGGTTCGCCTCAATAATCCCGCTAGACATGCTCGCGGCGATGCCCATGGCGTGACAGATTCCCGATTCGTCTAACCCCAAGAGTCTTGCCGCAGCCACAGCCGACCCCACCGTGCCGCATATCGAAGTAGCGTGCTGACCCCGCTCGAAATACACCGACTGACGGGCACTTGAATCATAGCCACCCATCCCCAAACGCACCGTTATCTCCAAACCCAGTGCGATCGCGTCAAGCAAATCCGCACCGCTGGTAGGTTCAGCCTCCGCTACGGATAACGCAGCCGGCACCACCGAAGCGCTAGGGTGCAAAATCGAGGGCAGGTGCGTGTCGTCATAATCTAACGAATGCGCCAAAACACCGTTCACAAACGCGGCTTCGGGAACCGCTGCCCAACGTCCACTGCCGATCATCGTGGCACGCCCCACCGAACCTTGCGCAAGTGCAAAGTCGATGACTGCCGCAGATGTGTCAAGAGCCGCAGCTCGCACCGCGATGCCGACTATGTCGATAATTCGCGCTGGAATGCGATCTCGAACCGACTTCGGTACTGGAGCGCAAGACAACTCCGCCAACTGAGCAAGTATCGTACTCATGCGATTGCTAGGGGGCGCGCCGGTGCGCCCGTAGCGCCATAAACGTTCAAGTGCGACAACACAAAAACGAACTCGTATGCCTCCGCCTTAGCCAGACGATCAAGATCGAGGGTTTCAATAATGTTGATGCCGCGCTCCACGAGCAAGACGCGATGTGCTGGCAACAAGGCGTGACCTCGGCCAGCAGGAATGCACTCAAACGCCAGGGTATCCGCCCCAACTAAGGCGACTCCCTGGTCGGCTAGCCACTTTGCGGCGGATTCTCCAACACCGGGCACACCGCTACGGCGGCCACGGTAAAGGTCGGGTTCATCAAAGTGCGCTCCCCAGCCACTCCTTATCAACACTGCGTCACCAGCTTGCAAGGTGATCTTTTGACGGGTTGCTGCCGCCTGCAATTCAGCAACCGAAATCTCATATCCACCAGCGCAGATATCCACGTTAAACAGCGCCGGGATGTCTAACAACTTGCCCCGACCCACAAACGGAGGCAACTGATGAATACCATGCACCTCAAAGCAGCCCCCCTCTTGGGCAACTGCGGCAGAATCACCACCATGCAACATTCCTTGATGGCTAACATGTGCGAGCGCATCAACATGAGTACCCACATGGCAACCGGTCACCAACAGGTCGGCAGCAGCGGAGCCGCCGTCGGCGCGTATTTGGTCACCGTGTCGGCGATCTAGGCAATGCCGAAACACCGGATGGTTAGGAGACTGTGCCATGCCGTTACGCAACGGCCTTCCTAAATCAAACACGGTGGCTTGGTCAAGCCGTTCAAGCAGTTCATCAACCCGCTTGGTGCGTTTGTCGTTCACGAAAGCACCCCCCGCTCACGAAGTTCGGTAAGCCGCGCGGCACTACAATTCATCCCGCTAAGCACCTCATCGGTGTCGGCACCAAGCGCCCGACCCGCATGAGTGATCGCGCCGGGCGTAGCAGACAAACCAAACAACACGTTCTGCATCTGCAACGGTCCGAGGTCGGGGTCATCAACCGTAGCAACCGCACCACGAGCCACCACTTGCGGGTCGGTCACGTATTGCTCAACGTCATACACCGGCGCTAAAGCCACCTCAGCAGCAGCAAACGCGTCAACCACTTCAGAAAGCGAACGCTCACCGATCCATTGGGCCAACGCCGCGTCAATCACATCTGAATGGCGGGCTCGCCCGGCCCCGCTCTCAAACCACGGCTGCGCTACGAGGTCTTCGCGCCCAACCAAAACTAAGGCCCGTACAGCTACCGCATCGGCACTGCTAGATACCGCTACCCAGCGGTTGTCGGCGGTGAGATAAGTGTTGCGGGGAGCGTTGTTTTCTGAACGATTGCCGGCGCGCTGAGGTATCTTTCCAGTCTGATCCCAGTCGATAATGTGTGCGCCCAAAGCTGTAGCTAGCGGTTCAAGAATTGCTAGGTCTATGACTTGGCCGGTGCCGCTGGTTTGGCGATGGTGCAACGCCATCATCACGGCTGCTACGCCACTAATCCCCGCGAAGCTGTCTGCCAATCCGAAAGGTGGCAGCGTTGGTGGGCGGTCGGATTCACCGGTCATGTGTGCAAAACCGCTCATCGCTTCGATCAACGTACCGAAAGCAGGGCGTGAAGCGTAAGGCCCATATTGACCAAACCCAGTGACCCGACAAAGCACCAAAGCCGGGTTGTGTGCCATCAACACATCGGGGCCTAGACCCCAGCGTTCTAGCGTGCCGGGCCGAAAGTTCTCAATGACCACATCGGCGGTGCTAGCCAAGTCCAAGAAAATTTTTGCACCTTCGGGGTCGCTCAGTTTGAGACCAATACAGCGCTTATTGCGGCCCACGATCTTCCACCACAAGCCGTGGCCGTTTTTTTGGGTGCCGTGCCCGCGCATACTGTCACCCTTTTGAGGGTGTTCAATCTTGATAACGTCTGCTCCGAAGTCACCCATAATCTGCGCGATCAAAGGGCCAGCGATGACCGTGGAGGCATCAATGACACGGAGGCCGACTAGCGGCCCAGTCATGCGGAACAACGTTTCTCACAGTGGAACATCGCTCTAGTGTTGCGTGTGTTGTCCGCCTTCGCAACCCGCAAAATGTGCTCTAGCCCCCAAAGACCCGCTAAGGTCAAAGGTCTGAGCAAAAACACCGAAACCCAAAACCAAGACGGAACCACACACCCAACCGCGCGCGCCCTTGCAAACGAAACCAGCCGCAGCGTAGCCGCGATTGAACGAGCCGTTGACGTGCTATTCCTGTTCGCTAGCGAAAAACGCACCCTCGGTGTCACTGAAATAGCCAACGCAATAGGTCTGTCTAAAGCTGTAGTCCACCGCATTCTCACCTCCCTACGAGAACGAGACCTCCTAGCCACAGACCCAGAAACCAGGCGCTACACATTGGGACCAGCCGTGCTGAAACTAGCCACCGCCTACCGTGACCAACTCGACATCCGCACGTTAGCCCTAGACGAAATGCGCCGCTTGAGTTCAACAACCAACGAAACCACAACCCTATCAGTGCGCCACGGCAACCGGCGAGTGTACGTTGCCCAAATCACCCCACCCCGAGAAGTAAAAATGACCGTCCCGATAGGCGGATCGTTCCCCTTGCACGCCGGGGCTTCATCAAAAGCACTGCTCGCTTGGCTAAGCGAAGGCGAAACTGACCTGTACCTAACCGAAAACCCACTAGATGCACTCACCCACTCAACCATCGTGGACAAAGACCAACTGCGCGCCGAACTACGCCAAATACGCCAGCAAGGTTTCGCGGCATCGCTAGGTGAGCGCCACGCTGATGCCGGCTCCGTAGCCGCACCAATCCTCGACCATAACCAAACACCCGTAGCAGTGATAAGCGTTTGCGGGCCACTCGAAAGACTACGCCACGAATTCGGCAGCGCAGCGCAATCACTCATGGAAGTCACCCAAGCGTTATCAACGAAACTCGGTGCCCGACCCAGTGCCTGAAACAACTGTCGACCGTTTGAGGGTTGCGGCAGCACAATTCGCTTGCGGCGGCGACCCCGCCGACAACCTCGCCAAATGCTTGCAGTCGATCGACACGGCAGCCGCCGAAAAAGCTGACCTAATAGTGTTGCCGGAGTTCTGCAACCACAATTCGGTTTATAACGATGCCGCGCATTGTCGCGAGGTTGCGGTGACCCCAGAAGGGGAGTGGCTCAACACAATCGCGCAGCGAGCAGCCAAACATCGCCTTTATGTGGCCTTAGCGGTAACCATGCTGCGTCACGACAACCGCGTCACCATCACCAACGCGTTGTTCGACCCTTCGGGCAACCTGGTTGCTACGGCTGACAAACAAATGCTCATGGGCAACGAACGAGCTTTTTTGAGCCCCGGCAGCGAACCTCGTGGCCCGGTGCCTACCAAATTCGGGCCGGTCGGTTTGTATGCCTGCATGGACGGTGTGACGTTCGAAATACCACGCGCCTTAGCGGTGCAAGGTGCGCGCCTGTTGATCAACAGCCTCAACTCTTTCGCTCGCGACGAAGCCACTTTGCACATTCCGGTGAGAGCCGCCGAAAATGGGGTGTTTGTGGTTGCAGCTAATAAAGTCGGGCCACTAGTTCCAGCCAAAGATGCCGAGGCGTTCAGCGCCGCGCTTGGGGTAGACCCTGAAGCGCTCAACGGTGCCGGCGAGAGCCAGATTGTGTCGCCTGATGGCACTGTTTTGGCTATCGCTCCAAGAAGCGGGGAGGCTTTGGTGGTTAGCGACATCGATTTGTCTCAGACCGTTCCGCAACGCCTCAAAAACCGCCGCCCAACTCTCTACAGTCCGCTGACTCAGGCTCAAACTGCTACTCCTGTCGGCACTATCAATCGTGAAGTCAAAGTGGCGTGCGTGAGCGCTGCTAGAACCAATCCCGAATTCGTTCAGGCGGCAATAGCATCGGGTGCCTCGCTGCTAGTGCTTCCTGAACTTAGCGAACCGCCGCAGACGATTCCGGCTGGCGTTTTCGTGGTGACCTCAGCAATGCAGTCGGCAGATAACGGCACCGTTTGCCATGTTGGCCAAGTTTGGACCGCCACTGGACTAGTACACGAACAACCGCAACTCCATTTCAGTGAACGATATCGGCAGGTCAGCGAGTTCGCTAGCTCGCTGAGTTTGTGTGAAACACCGTTCGGTGACTTGGCAGTTCTGGTGGGCGACGATCACCGTTATCCAGAGGCCTTCCGTTTGGCGGCGATTGCTGGTGCTCATCTTCTAGCCGTATGTTGGCAACCTGAGTTTGCGTGGGAAACCGGCTTGGCTCTGCGGGAACGTTGCGCCGAAAATCGCTTGGTGGTAGCCGCGTGCGCCCCAACCGGTTGTTTAGGTGCCGCGGTGATGTTCGACCCACCGGCTGATTCGCTTTGGAATGCAACACGAAGTAGTGCCTTTGACGGCACTATCAACAACCCAGAAATGTTCGAAGCAAACCCGAATGACCGTCTTTTGGTGGCATCGTTGCACCCGCTGCGTGCCACCAACCGCCAAATCTCAAAAGACACCGACCTAGTAGAAGGTCGCCCCTGGCGCGGTTGCGGAGCACTAAGCGCACCTACCTCACACTAGTGGCCTGCTCTTGCTAGTAGGGCTCGGGCTTGGCGGACCACTGCTGAATCTATGAATTTGCCGTCAACGATTAATGCTGCTTGCCCTTGCTTGAGGGCATTGTCGTAGGCCATTACTACCGCTTCGGCCGCAGCTACTGCCTCGGCGCTGGGGGTGAAAGCACTGTTGACCGGCTCAACTTGTTTGGGGTGAATGATTGACCGTCCAGCAAAACCGTGGCGGCGCAACGATTCGCTTGAGGTAACAAGACCTTGCTGGTCGTTTAGGTCGGTGTGTACTGGGCCACAAGGTGCCATTAGCCCGCAGCCTGCGGAAGCGACCACCACCCGAGTGCGCACGGGCCACATTTCGGCTGCATCGGGGCCTGGTTCCATGGCCATATCTGCCGCAAGGTCGGCTTCACCCAACGCGAGGCGCACAACCGCCGTGAGCGCGGCTATTTCGTAGATCTTGGCCACGCCATGCGCTGATTCGATGAGGGCCATTACTGCACACCCACCGAAATCGAGCGAGCAAGCTTCAAGGTTGGCTTTGGGGACCACAACACCGGCGAAGCCGATACCGTCGGCTACTAGCGAGCGCACCATCTCGGCATCGTCATTGAGCAAACCAGTACGGTTGTTGACGCGGATCCATGCGGGCACGCCGCTGTTGGCTCGAAGCCATTCGTTCACAGCCGCTCGTGCGTCTGCTTTGTGTGCTTCGGCTACTGCGTCTTCAAGGTCGCAGATGATGGCATCGGCACCGCTGTGTAAGGCTTTGTTGAAGCGGTCGGACCTGTCGCCGGGAACGTAAAGTGTGGTGCGGCTCATAGTTTGGATCATGGTGTGGTCCTTTCGGGTTGTCATTATTGGATATTACGCCCTATTCTGAAACTAACGAAACAATGTTCCGCTTGACGGAACGCTAACCCGACCATAGCGGGGAACCCATGCACGAAACGTTGCAAGGTGTCCAAGACATCTTCGACCAACGACAACAAGTCGATGCCAGCGCTACCTTTGAACGCCTCTGGGGCATCACCTGCGAAGTCATGGACAAAATCAACCAACGATTCGAGTTGCATCGAGACCCAAGCACCGAAAGCCTTGAGGCCTACCGCGGCGAAGCTGAATACCCGGCTGGCCACCTCGCTGCCTACAGCGGCCCGCAAATGGACTGGTTGATACACTCATGGATCGGCAACCCCCCACTGGGCTTCACTAACATGCATGTCACCGCATGGCTAGGCCCTCACATCAAAGTCCCACACCTCGGGATTGCTTGGGGTACCTTACCCGACCTCTGGTTTTACATCGATTTCAATCCTCGCAGCGACCTGATGATCGACACCGCCTCGCTCAAAAAATATTACGAACCATTGAACGAAGAGTTTCTCGCGTTGCGTGCCGATGAAGACCTAGCGCCATTCACATCACGTGCCCTATATGTCCGCCAAGCGCTCAGCGACGTGGCAGTTTGTTTCACCACACCCAACAGCACTCACAACGAGAAGCGCCTCGCGCAAGTGCGAGAACTCGCCCATAAACGGGTCGATCTATGGTTAAGTTGGCTTGACGAAGCCGAACCAGTAGCACCCGCGCAACGCCGGCAACTCGCCGCAGACGATTTAGTGCGGCGACGCAACATTGCCGAAAGAGACCCAGCCAACATCATGGCGATCAGGTTTTTCGGCGAAGCTATGACCAACCGCCTCGTGAGAGCCCTCTGGGGTGGCGACAGAATCCTACCTAGACCTAACTGAAAGGCGCTGAGTTATGTTCATCAAGAACCATTGGTACGCAATCGAGTTTGGCAACCGGGTCGGTGTCGAACCGGTATTGGCCAAGGTGCATAACCACGATTTGGTGTTGTGGCGCAGCCCTGACGGCACGGTAAATGCCCAATCCGACCTGTGTGTGCATCGCGGTGGTTCGTTGGCAGGTGGCAAGGTGGTGGGTAATTGCGTGCAATGCCCTTATCACGGTTGGCTTTACGGCACCGACGGCGCTTGCGTGAAAATACCTGCCAACCGTGAAGGTCTGCCCATACCCAAAAAAGCTCGGGTTGACACTTACCCATGCGTCGAACGCTACGGATTCGTTTGGGTGTTTTTGGGAGACTTGCCAGCGGCGCAGCGACCTGCTGTTCCGGTGCTTGAGGGGCTCAAAGAACACGCCGAGATCAAGGCTGACGGTTACCGTGCAGTGTTTGGAGACTTTACTTGGAACGCCAACTACGACCGAGTCTTAGAAAACGCCGTAGACATCGCCCACACTCCGTTTGTGCATTCTGGTTCTTTCGGCAACGCCGACCAACCCGAAATCCAAGAATTCGAACTTGTCGAGGATGTCCGCAATGGTTTTCTGAACTCGGTGACAGCCACCGTTGAACTTGAACCTCCTAGACCCTCGGGGCTTTGGAAGTTCCTGTCCAAAAAAGATCGTCCCCCGGTGAGTACCACCACAGGGTTTTATCCCCCGAACATGTCTTTATTGATCGTGCGCTTACCCCTCGGGGAACTGCGCATATTCACTGCGGCGGTACCTCGAGATGAACACCAAACAGTCTCCAAGTTCGCCATGATGCGCACCTTTTTTACTGGAGGTTGGGCAGACAAAAATTCGATACAACGCACCCTGAAGATTTTTTTGGAAGACCAAGCGAGCGTGGAAGCGCAAAGACCTGAGTTGTTGCCGTTTGACTTGTCTGCCGAACTGCACGTGAAGTCCGATTCGATTCAGTTGGCGTACCGCCGCTGGCGCCAAGAACAAATCAATCGGGGTTGGGGGCTCAAGGTGTTGCCCACAGCACAGGCCGCTAGCGCCGCTGCGGTGATCCCCTCGCCGCAGCGCAGCGCCGACCCCGAACTCGCCAATGCTTGGGTGTTCCCAACTGTGGAGGAAGTCATCGCATGAGTTTGTCTGCTGATCTTTGCCTCAGCACGGTAAGTGCTATCGAAACTCGCTTGGGTTTGCTGGAAACCACCAACACGCCTTTGGTCTCGGCGCTCGATGGTTCTGCTGTTGGTTACCACCGTGTGCTCACTAAGGCGGATGTGGCCTCGTTAGTGTATGTCGGCATGACCGTTGAAGCTTTCGGGCTTGATAGCCACATGTGCTTTGCTTTCACGCCTCAGCACAGCGCGGTTCCTCATTTCACTGTTGATTCAGTCTGGGCCAAGCCACATTATGCGTTTCACCTAGATCTGATCCCTCGGGTTGACCCTGGAGCGCATTTGGCGTATTTGGACGAGTGTTACGGCCCGCTCACCGAAATGCACGACCAAGTGCTCGGCTTGGAGGGTTTGAGCCGAGCCCATTTGTCGCCGCGGCAATGGCAGTTGATGTCGGCTTGGATGCTCGCTCATCGAGCAGACGAAGCCTCTTTTCGAGGGGTCTTTGATGCCGTGGAGCACTATCGCGAGCACTGGCTCAAACTAGTGGTTGACGGTGTTTCTAGCGAGGCTCTCGTTGGTGTGTCTGCGGCGGATTTGGAACGGCGTGATTTCCGCAACCGTGCGGCCATTTTCAGCCCGGATGTCGACCCTGTGTGGAACCGTATTGACCAACTATTAGGCCCCCAAACGAGCCAAGACATTCAGACCAGCCTGCGCACCGCCGCACGCAATAACTGCGGCACGCAACCAAAGGATTGAGATGAACCAAACTGAAGCCTCAGAGTGGCAACAACGTATTAGCGGCGAGTGGTATGGCTTACCCTCGGTATTTGATGCTGACGGTAGCCACACCGGATTTAACCATGTGAGCCGTGCCAGCGTATTCGCAGACGGCAAGGTCACCTATTGGATGCAATGCAACTTTGCTAACACTGGGCCTTTGCGTAACCGTTTCGAGATTCGCGATTTTGAGTTTGGTGTTGACGACCAAGGCGATAACCGCATCTACCGCGGCCCCGACTTTTACGGTGCCGGGCATCCTTATGGTTCACTAGTCGACTCTCATTATTACGCCCCGGGTTGGAGAGCCGATCTCAACACCATGAACCAAATTTTGCCTGATGGTGTTACCCAGGTTTATTCCTCGTTGCTTTATGAGGGGCCAACTATTGTTGCTGTTTTCAACGGTGTTTACCTCAACGCTAGTGATTATGAAACGAATTCTGAAACTAAGGGTTGGATAGACGAGCACCTACAAGCCGAGCGCGAACTTGGGCCTTGGCCACACACTGTGCCTGATCGGGTTAATGGGGAATGGGCTGGGAAATGTGAGCTGTTCGGCGCTAACCAACGACTTGTCGGCACTGTTGAGGTGCGTTTGCACAATGAACCTATCGACTTGGTGCGTGCCCACTGCACTTTGGAGTTACGTGGTGCCGTCAACCGTTCGCTGAGCTATATTCGCACTCGCTCAGCGGGCAACCGTTATACCTATGACGGCCCCGATTTTTGGGGTAACGCTATTGCTTATGGGCGGGCGCTTTACACCACTCAACACCATGCGAGTGAGGCATTCAAGATCAAGGGGCGGGAGTTTCTGCTTGACCGCAGGTACAAAATGGCAGTGGCTTGGAAACTCTATTCGGGGGATGCCATGACCGGTATTGTTTTCGGCCCGTTGGACTGGACTCCCGCCGACTAACCAGTCCAGCGTTTTACGGGTGTGATGTCAGCGTTGCGTGTTTTCTGTTGAGACGGCAACTTTGCGGATGGCGTGTGAGTCACCCGTGCAGGTGTGATGCCAGCGTTGCGTGTTTTCTGTTGAGACCTCGCGGCGTAACGGTATACTGCTGCCAGCGTGCTCGGTGTGATGTCAGCGTTGCGTGTTTGCTGCTGAGACGGCAACTTTGCGGATGGCGTGTGAGTCACCCGTGCAGGTGTGATGCCAGCGTTGCGTGTTTGCTGCTGAGACCGTTGCATGTTTCGGTGAGTTCGAGTTCAAGGGCTGTGCCACCGATTGGATCGTGCATTGCCCAGAGGCGTTGCTTGGTGGTTGGTGTGGGCCAAGCAGTTGCGAGCAACATCGGGCCGACTCTGCGGCGCAAGTGCCATTCCCCTTTTGGTTCCGGTAGTGGCGCTTGCAAATCTAGGCGGGGTTCCACACCGTTGCTTTCTGGTTCCGCCACGCCGATTACGTCCGCCACCAATCGCCCTGCTACTCCGAAAACCCCGCCGGTGAGTTGTCGGGTTGGCGACACCAACACACTGTAAGACTCGAACTCGTACCCGAAGTTCGGCCACCAGCCCGTAGCGGTAAGCGTTGTGGGGGTCCATTGCTTGGCGTGACCCACCACATCGGGGCCTAGATAGTGGCGTTCATCTCCGGTTAGGGTTAGGTCGAAGACCCACTCACCGGCGAAGTTGGCCATGGCATGGGTGGCGAGCGTGGTTGCGGGTGTGCATTGCTGGGTGACACGTATGTGCGTTTCATCAAGTTGTTCTAGGTGACGGCGTTGCTTGACGGTTCCTTGGTAGCTGCCGTCTGGGTTGAAGACGTATTCGGTGACGAGCCAGGCTCCAGCAAAGTTATCGTCTTGTGTCACTCGCGGTTGGTTCCTTCGGGTTGAAAGTTCAAGACCCCGTAGCTTCCGCCCAAGAGAGCTTCGCCTCGATACCAGAGGTGAAGCACCGCTTTATTGGTGCCGTCAACGCAGGCTACTTCCCGGCGCCATACTCGCAGACCGTCGCCGTGATGGTGGAACTGGCCGCTCAATGCTCGCCCACCGCATAAGGTTGCGCTGCCGCTTAGGCCATCAGCGGCACACCAAACCGATGTGCCATCAGAGGCCAACGCATATTGTGCGTCAGCGCTGAACTCCAGCCCGCTGACTTGCACGTTTATCGTCTGTTGTTGGGTGTTGCGGGTTTCGTTCCGTGCGCCACTTACGAAGTTCACGGTTTCTAAGAACGGAGCTTCACCGGTGGGTTCAAGGTTCGCATCGCAGTGTTGGAGTTTACCGACCCACCGACCCGGTCGAAACAACAAGACTTCACCGCGCCCGGCATTCGGATCGTCTCCTATTTCAGATGGGTCAAGTAGCGGCACCCCCGGTGGGTTCGCAGCGTTGGGGTCGGTTTGGCGTTGATACTCGCCCACAACTGTCCAGACCAGTTCCTCACCGCGGCTCAGCAGGGCTAACGACAATTGTTTTGAACCGTCAGGCAGCACCATCAGAAAGAACCGTTGCGACAATCCGAGGTCTGGCCAATAGTTGTGTGCCGCCACAAGTCCGTCACCAAGAGCTTCGGCGTAACCCAAATTGAGCGGCCCCAAGTAGCGGCGATATGAGCCGTGGTCAACGATAGTGTATTCGCCCGTCAACGAGAATGGTCCAGCGAAACTGACCGCCACGGTAACCGTGCCGGCGTTGTCATCGGCTTTTACTGTGCGATGATCGTGCCCCATTCCAGCGAAGCGACCCGAGTTGTCGTAAACTTCAGCAGCACCGATCCATTCGCCTACACCTTTTGCGAATGACGCACCTTTCACGTTCGCACCAAACGCACTTTCTGTTCGGCAATTTCGGTTTTTGCAAGCAGCGCGGCGAGGTCGGTGCCAGGTGGTTGAGGGCTGAGGTAACGACCTTCAGTTGACAGCTCAAGGTTGTCGTGCATAAAGGGGTAGGGGTCGACTTGATAGACCGCACCCGGCAGTTCACGCACCGAGATGGTCACATCATCACCGATTTTGCGTGGCACATTGTGGAACTCTGCTTGGCCGCGCTGGCCTTGCGCCGACATGTGCATGTAGAGCGACAGCGTGTCGAAAAACTGTAGTTGTTTGTAGGCGTGAAACAAGTGCTCTTTGCTTGCGTAGGCGGGGTCGGTTTCTTGCAGTTGTTTGGTTAGCCGGTCTTGACGGTCTTCTTCGGCGGACAGCATGGTTTCAACTTCGGGGCGCAGGTCAGCGGGAATGGCATCTAAGAATATTTTGTCGCTCAAGCCATACCGTCCGTGATACAACCCGTAGGTGTGCATTGAGGAAATTATGCCGCTGAACGGGTGGTGTTTTTCGTTGAACGCTGGCGATCCTGCTGAGGTGGAGATGATCTGCGGGAGCGGTGTCTCGGTGAGGTGGTATGGCAACCCGGTTGTTGGGTCTTGGTGGGCACGGGCATCTAGGTCAAGCCATCCTTCATCGTGATGGTCAACCACGAATTGCATGGGTTCACGGGGTTCAAGCCCCGCAAACTCGGAGTTGCCGAAGTGCACAGCTAACGATCCAGCGAACGCGGTGTGCTGCTGCATAGCGATGACGAAATGCCCTGCGTCAGATTGGTCTTGGGGTGGGCTTTGAACGATCATGGCCGTTCCACTCTAGCGAAGTCCTGTATTTGGAATAGGTGAGTTTCGCCGTCCCGCACTTTTTGGGTGATGATACGGCGGGTGTCAGGGTCGAAGAAGTAGTGGTTGTTATAGACGATGGTGTTACTCACCGCGCTGTCGATGGTGAACACATAGTTGTAGGGCGTTAACTCAGCGCCTTGCAGTTTGATTTGTGCGCTTTCGGCAAAACACCGTTTGCCTTCAACGCTTATTGGCGTGTCGTAGATTGTTTCGCCAACGCCATACAGGTTCTCGAAGTGTTCGTGGAGGTGCCAGGTTTGGTCGTCAAGCCAGTAAACATGCATATGCACGGCGCTCGACTCGAGGAAATGTCCTGTCGGGTCGAAGCTCTTACATAGCCCTTCCCATCGTCCCATGAAACATTGGTAGGGTTGTGCTGTTGCTGGTTTGTGGTTCTCGGTTTGGTTCATAGCGTTAGCATAGACCATTACAATCCAAAACGAAACTGCGTTCCTCTGAGCGGAACACTAAAGCGGCTCTTCGGTCGCGGGGGTACAAAGTTTTTGTGAGTCCGTATTCTAGAGACGGCAACATTCAAGAAAGCATCAATCGTTCAAGCGAACTCAAAGCAGATGTCCATATCACCACTCATGCTAATGCCATCAACGGTCCCGGTACCGGCGACTATGTGTTGCTTATCATCAACTGACCGTGCCGCCGTAGCCGGGGCAACCGCGACGGCCGTGGAAAGCTCCTTGTAACACTTCGGTGTCAAGCGCAAAGAACCTATAGAGTTTGTCATTCCGCTGATCAGCGCGTCCCGAACGGAGTTTGCCGCCATGACGAAACGGTTCGTTGCGCCCGGTCTCGGGCTTAGCGACGATAACGACAGTGTTGTGCTTGCTTGGTGTTCTTCGGTTGATGCTTTTTACGGCGCGGTCCGAGCGCTTGACAATGTGTCTGTTGAGGTTCTTGCGGGGCAGGCGTTGGCTGTGGTGGGGCCGTCGGGCTCTGGGAAGTCGACGCTGTTGCACTGCTTCATCGGTTTGCTGGTCCCTGATGGTGGGGCGGTCGGTTTCGAGGACATCACGCTGTCCGAGGAGATTGACCGGCGGCGAAGCGCGGTTCGTCTTGAGCGTATGGGTGTGGTGTTCCAGTTCGGGGAACTGCTGCCCGAACTGACGATCCGGGAGAATGTGGCCCTGCCTCGCTGGTTGATAGGCGACAGCAAGTCGGCTGCGGCGAGCGCGGCGAGCGAACTTCTGGAGACGTTCGATATCGAACAACTTGGTGATCGGCATCCAACCGACGTCTCCGGCGGTGAACGGCAACGGGCCGCGGTGGCGCGATCTTTGGTGCATGAGCCGTCTGTGGTGTTTGCTGATGAGCCCACGGGTTCTCTCGATTCGGTCAACGCAGACAACGTGATAGCAACACTGCTGAAGCGCACCCGCGCTAATGGGCAGGCCTTGTTGCTGGTCACCCACGAAACCCGCTTCGCCGAACAGTGTGACCGTGTCGTCACTATGAGAGACGGACGCATTATTGAGCCGGCACCGAACCCGTGAAAACCGTTTATCTAGGTTTGCGTCTGCTACGCCCCACCGACCGGGCCGGGCTGGCTCGTGTGGTGATGATGGGTCTCAGCGCGGCGTTTGGGACTGCGGTGATCCTCGGTCTGTTGAGCGTTCCGAGCGTGGTCGATGCTCAATCCGAGCGGCTGGGCCGCCAACGGCCGATGCGTGTCGAAAGCGAAACTGATTTTGGTCCAGATCCCGAGTTGCTTACAGCGACAAGGCACGAACTGATCGGCAATCGCGATCTCTACACTCTGGTGGTAGCAGACCTCGGCTCAGCGCCGCTGCCGGCATGGCTCGACGCATACCCTGCACCAGGTGAGATCGTGGTGTCTCCGTCGCTGCGTTCACTGATCCGCGACAACGATTACGGACTGGCGGAACGGTTCTGGCAACAAACTATTCAGGTCGTTGGCGAAGACGGCCTGATCGCCCCGAACCAACTCTTCGCGATCGTCGGTGTCGATGCCAACACCCTGTCCGAACGCCAACGAAATGTCAGTGCAGTCACGGGAATCGGCGTATCGCGAGCCATCCACCAGGGGCCGGATCGAAGAGTCGTGCGAAGGCTCGCCGCGTTCGCTGCGGTCTTTGTGG
>JAHQYM010000172.1 GCA_024421095.1 Acidimicrobiia bacterium | reverse complement strand
ATTGACGGTAGCTGCCGAGGGGAAGTTGCGAATCGCAGGGGTGGCAAGGATTTCGTTTGGCCCAAATCTCACACCTGGTGATGATTTAAAAGAAGTCGAGGTAAAGATCCGGTATCGGTTTCGCGAGGGAGATAGCATCGGCCGCGAAGCCGCCGTGCTACTGGTGCAAGAGCCGCCCGGGTGGCATCTTCTGGCGGGTCGAGTAGACACGTATCGTGGTTACCTAAGGCTAGGAGAAGCAGCTGAGTTCAGGTACGAATCAGACGATTACGATCCAGAGTGGACGGGTTACCTGTCGGTCACCGCCAATTTTGTCGCTCGCCAAGATTCTGGATTTCAAAGCGCCGGTGGGGCATGAGCAGCGAAACACGTGAATTCAGGCCATATCAAATTGACTCAAAGTTGAGTGAGGCGCTCAGGGGTATTTCGCTCCGGTTCGGCGACATGACTTGTCAAGCTGACGGGAACCTACGCATTGAAGACCGTTCCTTCGCGCAACGACCTGCGTCTATAGTCTGGTCTGAGCCTGACTGTTTTGAACAGTTTAAACGTGACCTGCGTTCTGGCAGCGTAGACAGTGGATTTGATCCGTCGCTACTTGCGCTGGTTGTGACCGTTCGCTCTAGTTACCTTAAACACATAGAGTTGCCTATCAATGTTCCGCTGTCTCAACTAGACGACGTTGAACGGCATACCCAGATCACATCTACGCCGGAAGGGACTCGAAGGCAAGCTTTCCTCGCAGACACCCACGGCGCGATTGTCGAGATCTTCATTGCTCTGCGTAGAACACTAGCGCCTAAGCCATTTCACCCTTGGCGTAAGTCAGCTTGGCTCGCGAGGTCAAGTTTCCGACTACGTTGCGAAGGCGACAGCACACTTTTCAGACCAATGCCTCTCGACGATGCGAAGCGTGCGGATTTGAGCAAGCGGCACACCTGTCCATCAAGTATTCAGACTGGGTACGAGAACACGACGTTCTATGTAGAGTTCGACAGTGGTTGCGACCTGATCGAGGATCTGAGCGAAACGGAAGTACCAATTCTTTGGGTGGATGAAGAACTGTTGACGAATCTAGGCCAGTACCCAGCATCACCGGTGGCCGAGTTAATTCAGCATCAGATGGTCATGCAGTTGATATCTAGTGTTGTCTATGAATTCCACCGGCAAGCGTTTGGAGCGGGCACGGAAGGTATAGACGTTGAGCTTGATACGATCACTTATCCTGAGGTCAAGGGCTCGATAATCGGGCGAATCGCGAAGTTGATCGCCGGTGCTAAAGCAAGCGACGCACAACGGACCGACATCATTGAGGAGATGAGAAAAAATCCGTTGGTCGCTGTTGCTTGGGCCGAAAGTCGAATTGGGTTGCGAGCAAGTTTCAAGGCGGGGCTGGTACCAAAGACATGAAATACCCGATAGTCACCTACCAGAACATGCTGGAGATCGGAAAAGACCGGGTTGAACGCAATGAATGGATCAGCAACTTGGAGGTTGACCTGATCGAGCGCGTGAAATGGTACGGCGACGGTCCAGAAATCGACACTGAACCCCTTGAAGAGTGTCGCCGGAAGATCGAACGTTTGTGCATCAGCGACTCGCAATATCTAAAAGGCCAGAAGCTTGATGCAGACCAGATTGAAGGAATGGCTGCGGTTGAACTCTGGACTGCAGTCTCCAACGCCGAAGTACCCGTAGAGGCGCTTGACGATCCGACGTTTTGGAGTTGGGTTAGTCTTGCATCTTTATGGAACTTCATGGTTTGGCGGGAACCGCGAGCGTTCACTTCCGCTGACGGTTCTGCTGATGCCTGGAACCAATACGTGGATGGACGCAAGAGCTCTGATGCGGTGGCAACTCGGATGTACCTGCGGATTGCGGCCGTTGGTGGACTAGAGTTCTCGGAACTTGCTTGGGCTGTTGCTGGCGGAACAGACTTCTGGCGCAGCCACATCTTGCGCGTGCGTGTCGGTGAGCACCCACACTTAGTTCGAGCGATTGTCCGTTTGCAAAGTGATCCTCAGACAAGGCTCTCAACTCCATTGCTGCGTGAATTCGCCAAGGATTTGAATCGCACATTGACAAACCTGGTTCCTAGGCTGCTCAGTGATGAACAAGCAGAGGAGCTGATTCAAGAAATCTGGGCCCGTCGTGTCGAGTAGGCTGCGTATCCCGTCGGCGCTTCGTTATGAACTGGCCGATGGTTGCCTGCGTCGCGAGTTGGTGGTGGGAGAGTTGGTTATCAGAGCATGCATCAGTGGTTTTGAACCTCTTGACATGCCAGTTCCCAATGAGTCGGCTTCGTTGAACAGTCTGTGGTGGAAGCTTCGAATGCAGGGGCACCTTCCTGAAGCGCTTGTTCCGAACCGAAAGCGCATACGCGTGGTTGATTTGTTCTGTCGAGCGGGCGGATTTGCGGTCGGAGTGGCGCAGTTGGCTAGGGAAGTGGGCGCTCGCGTGATAACTGCACTCGCGGTGGACACGGACATTGACGCAACAGCAGTGTATGCCCGTAATCACCGGACTAGAATCACGTGCAGCGAATCGGTAACCACTCTAGTTGATTTTCGTACCCGAGGCGAAGGTAACAACGCTCATTTCGTTTATCCTCCCGAGATCATTGACCCCGAAATTTCCTCCCTAGCGGCGGATGTAGACTTAGTTATGGCCGGACCCCCCTGCCAAGGCCACTCAAACCTCAACAATCATTCCCGCCGAACCGATAGACGCAACCACCTTTATCTTCATGTCCCGGCCATGGCCATAGCCAGCAACGCCCGCGCAGTCCTGATCGAAAATGTGACTTCGGTAATCCACGATGCGGGTCAAATCGTAAATGGGGCCAAAAGGCTTTTGGCCGATTCGGGTTATCATGTTGTTGATGGTGTGTTGGATGCGGCGGCGATGGGTTGGCCGCAAACTCGCCGCCGCCACTTTTTGGTGGCGAAGCGAGGGGATCTTTGCGAGCCAATTGCGTTAGAAGAGGTTCAAGGTTTGCTAGCACTCGATCAACCCCTATCTGTGGATTGGGCCATCGGCGCAGATCAACGGTTATCGAATGAGGAGATGATGCACAAAGTGTCTGATTACACTGAAGAGAACCGCGCTCGAATCCAGTTCTTGTTTGACAACAATGAACATGATTTACCGAACGAGCAAAGACCTAGGTGCCATCAACACGGCACATCGTACGGGTCGGTTTACGGCCGGCTACGTGCTGATCGGCCGGCTCCCACGATTACAACCGGATTTTTGACTCCAGGTCGCGGGCGATTCATTCACCCTTCCGAACCTCGCACTCTGTCTCCTGCGGAGGCTGCGCGACTTCAGGGCTTTCCCGACGATTATTCGTTCCGTCCCGCATCCAACAGACCGCCGACTCGAAGTCAGTTGACGAAGTGGATTGGAGATGCCGTTCCCATGCCACTTGCATACGCAGGCGCGCTTTCGGCTCTAGCGACCGAACTGGTGTGATTGAGAGTTCGCGAGCCCGTACGCTCGTAACCAAAGTGTCTACCGCTTCATCCACGGTTCGGCTGGCACACTTGTTTGGTTTGGATTGGTCGGGCCTCTGCTTCAGTCCTTGGCGGCAGGTACGGTGCTAATCGTCGATGAACTTGACGCTAGTTTGCATCCAACTTTGGTTCAGCGGTTGATCCGTATCTACCAAGAACCGCACTCGAATCAACATTGCGCTCAACTCGTCTTCAACAGT
>JAHQYM010000171.1 GCA_024421095.1 Acidimicrobiia bacterium | reverse complement strand
GTGAAGGGTTCTTGCTGGGTCTGTGGGCCTTTCGGCAGGAATTTGCACCCCATTGAGATCAGTCTGTTCGTCCGCCGCACCGGTATTGCGCGCCGCAACCACGAAGCGCACCTCGTGTTCGTACGCGATCCGACAGCAACCAGTCCAGTGGCACCAAACAGTTGGACGGGATTAGGAGCCGGCGGGGATCTCGATTGCGCCGGCGATCAACTTGAAACAGTCGTCACCCTGTTTAGCGAACGGCTCACCGAGGCTGATCGTGAAATACCACGATGCTTGCGAACGATGGATTGGTTCACCCTCCGCTGGATACGGAAAATCGAATGTGATCGGCAATTCGTACGGCACGCCGTCGAGATCGAACTCCGCTCTGCGTTGCGTGGGATCCCACTGGTTCCAGCAAAACGTTGGCGCGACAGCTTTCACAATTGCGAGAGATGCCTGTAAATCAGACTCTTGAATCTCGTCCCAAGTGACACGATCCGTAGATGTACCAAAAAGGTCGGGTCCCTCCACAACCAACGGTTCGAGGACGTTCGCCGCCTCGCGTAACGTCAATTGGCGCTCCAGTTTCCACGGACGGTCCGTTACGATCCAGTTCTCTGGTTGATGTGGTCGTGGATCGTGGCCGCTCAAGCCCACCCGAACGACATCAAGTTGTTGTAAGGGATGTCCGTTGTCTAGTTGACAGGCCGATTCGTTAAGTGATCCGTGTTCGGTATCTGAGACAGGACGAATCAAGCTCCGGTCATCGCGCCGCACACCTGCAACGCACCTGCCCCCATATTTCCGTGAGTTGGCGATACACAACATCTCAATTTCAGGCATTAGCGGTCTCCGATCTCTGCTCCCGAGGCAGATGTAGCGCCGTAAGGTCAGGCCAGTACTCGGAAAGGTACTCAAGCACAAGCCGACGGTGGCAATAATCCGGTAAGTGTTCGCTGCACAGTAGCACAGTTCGTGGCTTAAAGAAGTCTCTCGACAATCTCTCCTCGATTCGTCTCTCGGCCATCAGCTCACGGAACCGAACCTCGTACTCATCCCAAGAGATATCTCCTTTCCGATCGCCTTTCCCGAACGCCGTCCGCAGTTCCTCGGTAGGAGCGAGAAGGTCGGGTTCATGGAAGTATTCCACATCACAAATCTCCTTCAAGAAAAATCGTAGATCATCTCGCTTAGCGAATCCCGCCAGATGGCTTGTATTGGCAAGCCGAACATCCACAAGTTGTTTAATACCTTCGTCTTTCAGTGTTCCAAAAAAGGTCGCTGCTGCGTGTTTTGTGAAACCGATAGTACAAATTTCCATTGTTTCTCTTTCCCTTAGTTGTCCTCGTCCTCCAGAAACCCCAATTGGTGAGGGCTATTCTCTTCGTCCTCGGCTTCGTGGAATTCTTGCTCGTCGATCTCGTCGTCATCTTGAATATAATGTGCGGATTTCCATCGCTCGTCTCTTTCCTCGTCCTGCAGAAGTTGTAGTTGGTGAGGTCTTTGCGCTTCGATCTTCGCTTCGATATCGCGGAGGTCTTGCTCTTCGATCACATCGCCGTTACCTCGAATATGATGCACGAGAACGGTCGGATCGTCAAGCGATAGTCCTGACAGTGTTGTCTTGAGCCATTGAACATGCTGTTCGGGGATTACTTCGTAGGCAGGTGTCCGCCACTGAGTAGTGGGTTCATGTTGGCTGTCGAGTTTGAGAGCCCAAGTGATAAGCCTGCGACGATGGCAGTTAGTCGGGTCTTCCTCGCTACACATCAACGCTACTTTCCACCGCAGCGTTCCTTCGAACAGTCGTACTATCCCTTCGCGGAAGCGCGGTGTCGTTACCAGACGTCCGTAATACACTTTTTCTCCGTAGCGCTCTTTGCCACGCCGGTTAGGCACCTTCTCCTGAATGTAGAATTCTGGCTCTTCGGGCCGACCTCCGAGTTCCCGACCCAAGAAAACATACTTGAGGCCTGCTTTTTTTAGTTGCTTGATCAGATTAGCCTTCTTGAAGTGGACGGCATAACCGGCGTAAGGCTTAGATCGAACGTCCGCAACCACTTCAATCTCGTGTTTCTTGAGCAGTTCAATGAAGCGCGACATTTCGTGGTTGGAATGACCGATCGTCCACAACTCAATTTGCCGTTGCTTTACCTGCTCTGCCACCGAGTTATGCTACCGCAAGCCGGCTGGGTTCCCCGTTGCCGCGGGTCACGTCTGACATCGCGCGATAACTTCGGATTGTTTCAAGCAGCATCGGTCTACGCCAATACGTCGGGTGTGTTCAAGGGGTTTCACAAAGACCGGCATACAGGTTTGCGAAAGCTCGGCGGGACCAACGCTAGCGCACACAGATCGGCAACTGACGCGGCGCGCAGCAAACTGGGGAATTTGATTCGGCCCAAACTGCGGTCGAGAAAAAGGTCAGGCAGCTTGGCGGGATGCGACACGCACAACATCCTCAAGTTGTTGGATTAGGATGCCGTGCCGCTGAGTTCTCCGTCGAACGGGTCTGTTTTAGCCAGTTTGTGGCGTGTCAGCGGTGCTGGCTGTCTTTCGTTGAACTCTCCTGGCTTTCCGAGCGTCGCGTCGTCGTTCTCTCCTGCATCGCCGCACGAACCTTTTCTGAACGCGGCTGGGTTTCCATACCTCACCAAGAGATCCGCTCACCACCTGGGCCATGTCGTGCAAATCGGCCCGGCTATGCAATCCCGTATCGTTCATCAGCCATATCGTGTCCCCAGCGTCATCTTCTCGTGCCGCGTGAACTTTCATTCCTAGCAGAAACCGGTTGTCTGGTGAGCGCACTGTGAGATGCTCCCCCGTGTAGAGGGTTCTCGATGCCACATGGCGCCCATACGGCGCGAACTGTGCAGGCCCGTCGTTCATCCAGCCAGCACTTAGATGCCTGCGCCGTGCCACGGCTCTGACCGCTTCGCTCAGTTCGGGAGGCATCGGCGGATACATAATGTCTACATCGCCGGTTCCGCGCCAAGCTATCTGATAGCACATCGCTGCCCCACCGCACACAACAATCGCCAGCGGCGGCGTGCCCGCAGCGTGAAGTCCCGCTAGTTGCCAATCCACTTCCCTGAACAACTCTGCAAGTCGTTGAGCATCAAGCCTGTGCCTGGGGTCGCTCCAGCCCGCCATTAGCGAGAGTCCAGCAGCGCCGCCTCAAAGAACACGCGGTGAGCGCGGGCGGTGCTGGGGGTGGCTCGTTTGACGAGACGCGTGAACCCGTCGGCGTAGCCGTACCTGTTGCGATAATGCCTGTCCGAAATGAGCAGCACCCCACCGCGACGGGTGGCGTTCTTGCCGGCAACCCAGTCCGGGATCGGATACCCATCGCGTTCACACAGGCAATGAACGACCGCTGCTATCCGAGCCTGCTGCTCGATTGGCATGTCGTCTGGAGGTGGACCGTCGAGCATCGCTGCCCGGTCCGACTGTGACGGCCAGTTGTTCCAGTTCATCACGAACTGCTTCAGCGCACGGAACTGCCCTCTCGGTTCCCAAACGGGGTCGTTGAACTCGTCTCGCAGCGACGTGACCGTGAGCCCGCCACGCGTCCAGCACACCGGAACATCCCACGGTGTGTCACCGGGAGCCGCAACCTCGAAGCTGGGTGCCGCGGCTGGTTCTGTTGTGTGCGTGACCGCTCCAGTCGATTCCATGGCTGTCACAATAGCAGCCGTGTAGCGCTGGCGACGCTGAACGAACGTGTGACTGCACCAACCATCGACCGTTGCTGCCGAATGCGTA
>JAHQYM010000024.1 GCA_024421095.1 Acidimicrobiia bacterium | reverse complement strand
GCGATACCTCGGCCCATCAGCCGGTTGAGCAGGTCATCCGCGTTCACGGCATTCAACTCTACACGGCGACGCTTGAAGGCATCTGTGATTGTGGACATGGCTTCCCGCTCCAGTCTGCATCAATTGAAAGAGATTGAGACCTAATGTAACAATATGATAACTGTTTCCCTCGTTTGGATCGGTAAAACCTTGAGCGTCTGGTCTACGCGGTCAACAAAGCGGCGGGCATGACCCCTATCCCGTCTTGACGGCGGTAAGCCTCGGGGCCGGTACTGATCACTGCGGCATCAAGCAGATTGAGCCTGCGCGTAAATGTGGGATGGGGGGTGTTCGGGGGTTCTTGAGTTTGGGTCGAGACCCTGCTGGAATTGGTGATTGTTATAACCCAACAATCTAGGTGGCTGGTGTTTTTCTACCAAAATCGCCAAATTAATGAAGCTAACCCCGGGTCAGGAGGTTGCGTGTCGAGCGAAATCGGCATTTAACACCAGCCACCGAGGGCTTGTAGGCCCCTGAGGCGCATCTCTCAGCCAATGGTGAGACGATAATGGCAGTTGGAAGCAGACAATAATAGCAGTAGCATAGGGACGATAGTTGCACTAGGTAGCGTCCAATGATGACAGCAGGGAGAGTCATGGACATACTGTCGAGGAGGCTCGAACCGAACACACGCCAGGCATTGCGTGATTTCCGAGTCGTGGTGATCACAGGGCCGCGACAAGCGGGCAAGACCACCCTAGTGCGTCATGTGCTGGACGGCGCAGGCACCTTTGCGCGGCTTGACCGTGCCGCGACACTGCAAGCCGCGCTTGGCGACCCGGATGGGTTTGCAGCGTTCGGAGAGACCCCGCGGGCTTTCGACGAAGTGCAACGCGCCGGGGAGCCTCTGATACGGGCGATCAAGATCGCCGTGGATGACGACTCCAGTCGCGGCCAGTTCCTGCTCAATGGGTCGGCAGACATCCTGACCGTTCCGACCATCTCAGAATCTCTTGCCGGGCGGACTGCGTTCTTGGAGTTGTGGCCGTTCACCCAAGGCGAGATGCACCATGCGCCTGACGGATTCATCGAAGCGGCTTTCTCAGACCCTGACCGCCTCATCGAAGGCGGTGCCTCGCCTCTATGCACGGACGATTACCTTGAACGGGCCTGCACAGGTGGCTTTCCCGAGACGATTTCCATGCCGCCGCAGGCCCGCCAGCAATGGTTCAACGACTATCTGCGGACCGTCATCCAGCGCGACATCAAGGATCTATCCGGTGCCCGGCGGACGCAAGACCTGCCCAAACTGCTGAAGTTGCTAGCGGCGTGTACAGCGGGCGAGTTGGTGGTGAAGAATCTGCATGACCACACCGGGTTTGGGAGTCGTCACACCACCGAGGCATACCTCGGGTATTTACAGATGACCTATCTGGTGCTGCATCTGCCCGCCTGGTCGCGGAATCTCACGAGCAAGGCCACCCGCCGACAGAAGGTGCATATCACCGACAGCGGACTCGCTGCCCACATCCTCGGCAAGTCCCCGAAGTCATTGGCGCGTCCTACCGACCCTGCTCGTGGCCAGATCATCGAGTCGTTCGCCGTCAATGAGATGTACCGCCAAGCGTCTTGGCATCGCAGCGCTATCACATTGCATCATTTCCGCGATCGTGGCGGCATAGAGATTGATGTCGTCGCTGAGGCGGCGGACGGACGGCTGGTAGCGGTTGAGATCAAGTCGGGACCTGCGGTCAAGAGATCTGATGCCCGGCACTTGCGCTGGCTTCGCGACAAGGTGCCCGAAGATTTCGTTTGCGGCGTGGTCCTGCACACCGGCGAACGCGCCTACCGGCTCGAAGACCGCATAATGGCCCTGCCGATCTCATGCCTATGGACATCCTCCTGACCCGGTCGCGTCCGTTCATTCGGTCGTGCCTCCGTTGGCACGGCGCGAGCTTGAGGGCCGGGCCTACGCGGTCAGCAGGGCGGCGGGTATGACCCCTATCCCGTCTTGACGGCGGTAAGCCTCGGGGCCGGTACTGATCACTGCGGCATCAAGCAGATTATCGCCGAGCCGATCCGACAGCCAACGCAGATGTCGGACATCATTGTCGTTGACGGCGGCAGTGAGTTTCACTTCCAATGCGACCACTCGGCCGTCACGGCGCTGCACGATCAGGTCGACCTCATGCTCGCCACCACGCGTTCGCAGATGCGACACACGCGCACGGGCGGCTTGCGCGTAGACCCGAACCGAAAGGGTCATCAACGACTCGAACAGCGAGCCCAACAGCGGACCATCGCGGTGTTTGACATGTGGCGTGTCTATGCCGTCGAGCAAGGCTTCGGCCTCAATGCCTAAACTGTTCATCGCCAGAGCAGGATCGGCAAGATGATGCTTCGGTGACGCGGCTAAGCGGCGCAGGCGGCTACGAGTCGGCAACCAAGCCGGAAGTTCTTCAATGATCCACATCTGTTCAAGCACACGCCGGTAGACCGCGACTGTGGCCATCGACGGCGGGTCACCGGCACCCGGCGTGGCCGCGTCGCGTATTGAGGTGTACGCAGCGGTCGTGGCTGTTGCAGCAGAAAACGCTTCCAACCACCGACGCAGAGACGCTCGGTCTCGCACGCCGCTACCGAGTTCGTCGAGGTCGTGCTCAACAACGCGGTCGAGGTAACTGCCGATTTGGCGTTCTCGCAGCGGACGGTCAAGTGCGCGGATGGCAGGAAAACCTGATCGTTCAATGTCCAGCACGTAATCGGAAAGTTGCATGGTCGAGGCACCGGCCAACGGGGGACGACTGCCGCTTAGCAAATCGGCCAAACTGACCGAGGGCTCTACGAGACCCCTTTCCGACAGCGACAGCGGATGCATGCGCAGCGTTACGAAGCGACCAGCGCCTGAATGAGTTGGTCGTGTCGCCGGAGCGGCTGAACCAGTGAGCAGGAATTGCGCCGTGTGGGGGTCTGCGTCTACCTGACGCCGAATCAGATCCCACGATGCGGGGAATCGCTGCCATTCGTCGATCAGGATGGGTGGGTCGCCAGCAAGCAGGCGTGTGGGGTCGCCGCGCACTATCGCCAACCGCCCGCTGTCGTCTAGCCGATGAACTGTGCGGGCACGCCGCAGTGCGGTCTCGGTCTTGCCTACTGCGCGCGGCCCCTCAATGGAAATGGCGGGCAGACCAGCAGTGAGCGTGTCCAACTCAGTATCCACGATCCGAGGCAGATATTGTTTCACACAAGCAAGTATAGTAACCCAACGATGATAAATGAGCGAATCGGACGGTTATAAATGAGCGAATCGGACGGCGAGAAATAAGCGAATCGGACGGCGAGAAATGAGCGAATCGGACGGCGGCAAAGCGGGTTTAGCCGCTTAGACGAAAATAACGGAATGCATAGCGTCACCGCGCAGTAGAATACTCATGAGATGATGGCGAAACGAAAACGCCGTAACCTGCGCCCAGCCCGCACGGAACGGCAATACCCACCAGTCGAAGCAGGATTATTGAGCCCCACCCGACGAGTGCCTGCAACCATCGCGCGGCCGCCTTACGCGCAAAGCGGTCAACCACCACCCTCCACATCAGCCTTAGTGCGCACCCCAACCGAACTTGCGGCTATGCGCCGCACCGGTGCCGCCGCTGCGGGCATCTTGATGCAAGCAGGAACGCTGGCCAAACCCGGCGTGACCACAGACGCAATCGACCGACTAGTACACGAACTAGCTATCGAAGCAGGCAGTTACCCGAGCCCGCTCAACTACCGAGGCTTTCCGAAATCGGTTTGCACATCCGTCAACGAAGTGATCTGCCACGGCATCCCCGATAGCCGCCCCTTGCGAGACGGTGACATCATCAATATTGATGTGACCATCTACCGTGAAGGCGTACACGGCGACACCTCCGCCACTTTTCTGGTAGGTGACGTTGACCCCGAATCGGTCGAGTTGGTCAAAGTCACCCTCGAATCGCTTGACCTGGCGATCGCTGCGCTACGCCCCCCTGCGATGGTGCGTGACATTGGCCGTGCCATCGAAGCGCACGCACAGAAATATCGTTTAGGCGTGGTGCGCGAGTTTATCGGCCACGGCGTGGGCACCGAATTTCACTCGAACCTGCAAATCCCGCACTGCTACGACCGAAGGCTCAGCATTCCAATAGAGCAAGGCACTACTTTCACTGTTGAACCGATGCTGACCCTAGGCTCACCCCAACCAGCGGTATGGGATGACGACTGGACTGCGGTAACCATAGATGGCAGCCGCAGTGCCCAATTTGAGCACACACTAGTATTGGGCGAGAATGGTGCGGAACCTCTGACGGTGACCGAAACCGGCGAATGCGCTCACGAAATGGTTCGTGCCACGATCAAAGACTTAGGGTACACGATCCAAGACTTAGGGTACACGATCAAGGACTTAGGGTTTTCGACGGATTAGCTGCGCGGCACAAGGTTAGGAGAACGTTGTGGAGTTGGCGCGTGGTAGTTCGATCCAAGTCTGGCCCGGCAAGATCAAGACCGTCCCGCCTGCACTGTCGGTGTAGGTGGTGATCTCGCTGGCGCTTTGGCGAGCCCAAGTTCCTTGTATCACCTGCCCGTCGGTGAAAATCAAAGCCTCCCCCGACCCAACCGACACCGCTTCAGGCGAACGAGAATCGGCAGCGGAACGGACATAGTTGGTGACCCGCACGATCACAGTAGTTGGGCTGACACGCACCCCAGCACTATCGGTCATAGCGCTACCGTCTTGGGTTCTGTCCCAACTTGATCCATTCCAACGATACTGAACCGAAGAATTGCCATAATTGATGTTGACCGTACTAACCGGCACGGCGCTCGGGATAACAGCGGTATCTGGTTCCCGAAACATAAACATGGCACTCGGTTGGCCAACCCCCGCAAAGCCACTCCCCACCGACCACAAGTTAGCGCTGTTGGTGAAGAGATTATGTGGCGCACGGCGGTTGGAACTACGGTAATAAAGGTTGCTTGCCGCACCCACCCCAATGTTCACCAATGTGGAGCGTGCTAGGGCTGCGAGCGTGCCTCGGTTGCCGCCAGAGTTCGCGAAGAGCGGCCCATTCAGTGGCGCAAGCAGGTCTAGGTCGCTCGTGCGCATCGAACGAACTGGGCCGACCGCCGAGGGTGTCTTGGAGTGGAAGACGGCTGCAAGACGGGTGAGCCTGCCCTCGACTTCCTCAACAAACACAATGTCTGCTTGGTTGATCCCTGCCTGGGGACGAGCGGGTCGAGCGTTGTCGATCTTCACGACTAGAGCGGGCCGAGAGACCGCTTGGTCGATTTCCAATCCGGTGAGGATTGCTGTTATCCGCCGTGCCTTGATTTCCGCGATTTGCAGGTTGATGTTTTCGATGCTGGCGCGTGTGTTTTGCAATTCGGTTCGGGCGCTGGCAAGCTCCTCGCTCAAGGCGCTCTTGTCGGTTTGGAGTTGTTGGAGTTGGATTTGTGAAGCAGTCACGAGCTTGTGTGTTTCGTTGATTTGGCTGCCGAGTTCTCGGAGTTGTGCGTTGAGATCCGTTAAGCGTTGGTTGGCAGCGGTGATCACCGAATCATAAAGCACACGCCGGTTTGCTCCGGCGTTGCCGAGATTGTCTAGGGAACGAATTTCGTCTATCAAAGCGTTTTGTTGCGGGTCACCTTTTTTGAAACTCGAGATCGCTATCTCAAGGCGGGTAGTTTCGGGCGCACGCCGGTCGTCCACAGTTTTTTCGTATTGGTCTGCCAAAAGTTCTTGTTGCGTCTTGTAAACAACGTGGGACTCGGTGTTAGCGACGAGTTCGCGGTCTAGTGCAGTTAGGTCTGTTTCTTTACTGGCGATCAACGCGGTTAGTTGGTCACGCCGTTGCTGCTGTTCACGTAACTTGGTTTCCTCAGCGCGCAGCAGTTGCTGGGTGCTTTGGCTCAGCGCAGGATTTGCCAAGAGCGACCCTAGCAAACAGCAAACGATGATTAATGAGAGTGTTCGAGCGGATTTTGCCATTATGCCGTTGTGCTATTTTGCCATTGTGTCATTGTGTCGTAGTGTCATTGTGTCGTAGTGCCGTAGCTGCAAGAGGGGAGAACACCCACTCAATAACGCATCCTAGCCGCCATTTGAGACACTCAAGTTGCTCTTGGGGGCCACCGATTGAGGCGCGCCCGAAACGCCAGTTTTGAGTAGCGACTCGACCTCCGCAGGTCTGGGCAAAGAGGGTTGAGCGCCTGAGCGCAAGGTGGTTGCGGCACCCACTCGCACAGCCCAACGAACCGCATCAACGATTTTTTCTTGGCGCACCAAAGCATCAGCGAGAGCCGCGCAAAACGAATCACCAGCGGCCGTGGTGTCAAGCGGCGTAACTCGCGGAGCCTCAACATGGGTGACCAAGCCTTCATCCACAACCAAAGCCCCGAGAGCGCCAAGCGTTACTACCACAACACCAACCGGTAACTGTGCCGCGAGTTGTGCAGCGATTCGGACATCAACTGGCCCCTCGTAACCGGTCAGCGAAGCCAACTCACTCTGGTTCGGTACTAGCACATCAACTTTCGCCAACAAATCCTCAGGAAGCGGCAACACCGGTGCTGGCGCTGGGTTCAGCACCACGATACCCCGAGCGTACTCAACCGCAGCCGCCACGGCCTCGATTGGCACCTCCAACTGCACAAGCGTTACCGCCGCGCAGCTCAATACGGTTTGAGCCGCTTCCACATCAGCCGCCGACACCCGGCCGTTGGCACCCGGGCTCACCACAATCGCGTTGTCTCCATCGGCTGCCACGGCTATCAAGGCAACACCATTGGGCACGTCTGGGGTGGTGCTGAGATAGGTGGTGTCTACGTGGTCGTGGTGCAGAGCGCGGCGTAGCAGTTCGCCGCCGGAGTCATCTCCGACCCGACCAATCATGGCCACCGAACGACCCAAACGTGCCGCCGCCACCGCCTGGTTAGCACCCTTACCACCAGCAATACGAGCCAAATCGCCGCCGAGGACCGTCTCCCCAACCAACGCAATACGTGGCACTTCCACCACTAAATCCAGGTTGGCACTACCCACCACAGCTATCTCGGCAACGAATCGCTGCATAACGACAAAAAGTTTCTAACCGAGAGTTTCTAACCGAGAGTTTCTAACCGCAATAAACTAGCGCGGTCACCTACTTCACCACACCCTCTTCGATTTCATGGAGACGTTTCACCGCGCCAATCAAAACCTTGCGCGCCACCAGCGCGCTCTCGTCAAGCAATGCAGTGAACTCCCGGCGATTGAGAACTTCGATAGACATATCGGTGTCGGCGGTGACCGTGGCAGTGCGTGGCACACCAGCAATAATCGCCAATTCCCCGAAGAAGTCTCCAGGCCCGAAGCTAGCAAGCACTCGGCCATTACGCCTCACCGTGGCCTCCCCGTCTTCAATAATCATGAATTCACGGCCCGGTTGACCTTGAACCGTTAGATTACGGCCAGCTTTCACGTCTACCGTGGTCATGAAAGAGGCCACCTTTTTGAGTTCCCGTTTCGATAGCTCCGAAAAAAGTTCAATCTCAGCTAATTGCTCAATGAGCGCCATAATGTTTCACCTCCCGACAGACTAGCTGCCTGCCTCATCTTGGTCTAGCAGATCACAGCGACAGCGGCCAGAAATTTGATATCTCCTCGTGGTTAACGAAGATGCGTTACCAAACTGGCGCGAACGTCAAGATTGGTAGTACCGTAAAGGCCAATCGCTATGACTGGACTATACCTCTTCTTACTCGCCGCTGGTGCACCGCTACTCCTTTGGATGGTGTTCGCTGGAGATGCGGATGCTGACGGGCCAATGTCGGTTATTCCGTTGTCGTCTTTGGCTTTCGTGGCCGCCTCTTTCGGATTTGTGGGCCTAGTGGGTGGTGCTGTCGGTGCCACCGCCTGGAGCGTGTTTGTTACCGCACTGTTAGTGGCTCTAGTCTCAGGGCTAATGAGCACCCAAGCTTTCAAATGGATCCGCTCCAACTCGAACTCCAGTGAAGTCATGAACGCCGAACTTGAAGGTTCCATGGCACAGGTGATCCTCGAAATCAGTGAAGCGAACCGCGGCAAAATCGTTGTTGAGCTCGCCGGGGCACGAGAACAGATGACCGCATCTCCAGTAGACGGTTCAACCATCAAAGCAAACGAGCGGGTGGTGATCGTCAAGATAGAAGGTGGGGTAGCGCTGGTTGCGCCACTAGGGCCCGACCTAAAACTCGAATGAACTCGGCAACAGGCATCGCGAGCGAACTAACAGCGAGAGAACTAACAGCGAGAGAACTAACAGATCGAAAATGTTGGCCACCTCGGCCAACCAAAACAGCGCTTCGGCGCAGGAGGTAAAGCAATGGCCGTTCTACTAGTGGCTGGATTGACCATCGGTTTCGTGGTGATCTTTTTGATAATAATCCTCAATTCGTTGATTATCATTTGTCCGCCCAATCGGGTTGCGGTGATCTCTGGACGTAGCCGTCAACTATCTGACGGTCGGACCGTTGGCTATCGCATTCTCAAAGGTGGTCGCACCGTGCGTATCCCGATTATTGAGAAAGTATCTTGGCTCGACCTCAACACAATTCCGCTGGAAGTGTCGGTTACCAACGCCTACTCACGAGGAACCATCCCCTTGAATGTGCAGGGAATCGCCAACGTGAAAGTCTCTTCCAAAGAGGGCGTGCTGGAAAACGCCGCTGAACGCTTCCTCAACGTACCTAACCAGAACATCGGTCAGATAGCCAAAGAAACCCTTGAAGCCAACCTGCGTGGTGTGCTCGCCACGCTTTCCCCAGAAGAAGTCAACGAGGATCGCTTGAAGTTCTCCCAGCAACTAATCAACGAAGCAGACGACGACATCAAAACCTTGGGGCTTGACCTTGATGTGATGAAAATCCAAAACGTAACCGACGACAACCTCTACCTTGAATCGGTAGGCCGCAAACTGACAGCCGATGTCGTCAAACAGGCACGGGTCGCCGAAGCCAACCGCGAATCCGAATCCGAACAGGCCGAAGCCAAAGCTCGAGAACTAGCCCAAATCGCCCAAGCCCAAGCCGACCGCAACATTGTTGAGGAACAAAACAACCTTCGCGTACGCACCGCAGAACTAGATGCCATCGCGCGAGCCAAAGAAGAAGAAGCGTCGGTTGCGGGCGACATTGCTCGAGCAACAGCCGAACAGAAACTAGAACAGCAGCGCATAGAACTGGAACGGCGGCGCCTTGAAGCGGATGTGGTCACCCCAGCGCGAGCCAACCTCGAAGCGAAACAACTCGAAGCCCAAGCGCAAGCCGCCAAAATCGTCGAAGATGGTAAAGCTCAAGTTGACGTGTTCCGCCGTCTAACCGATCAGTATCAACTCGCCGGTGACGACGGTCAAAGGATCTTCGTGCTCAACATGTTGCCCGACTTGGTAGACAAAATCGTTTCCACGGTCAGCAATGTTTCAATTGATCGAGTGGCTGTGGTAGACGGCGGGAACAACCACAACGGCGGTGGCATCGGTGCTTTGGTTGCGCAACTGCCCGCTGCTGTGGTGAGCTTAAGCGAGCAGATTGAAGCGGCCACTGGTATTGATATTCTGCAAAGTATGCGCCCCGATGACATTAACAGTGGCGCGCAGCATGGCCAAGATACGCAAGACACGGCTAGCGGAGATACCGTTTCGCAGCTTCCAGCGCCTCCGTCAGCGGGCTAAGTTCCTCAAACGGCCGAGGTCGAAAATCGCAATTTGGCCCCGTTTGAGTGCGAGTACTCCCGCGGATTCGGCGCGCCTCAAAGCACGATTGACTGATTGGCGGCTGGACCCTGCCATGGCAGCGATGTCTTGTTGGCGAACCTTGATCACTAGAGGACAAATGCCTCGGTCGAACATTGCGGCTAGCCGCAGCAGCACCCGCCAGACGCGAATTTCGACCGAGGCGAACAACATATCCACGTGTTGTTCGGTGGATTGCTCCAACTTTGTTGCTAGCGCCTTGAGAAACAAGCGATCCACGTTCGGATCTTGGCTGCGGAGTGCCCCGAGTGACTTCTCAGATATTGCTAAAGTCTCGGTTGGTTCCAGAGCGGTGACGCGAGCCGTTCGCCGTCCATCTCCAACTATCGCTATTTCACCGATGATTTCACCCGGCCAGCGTATTGACAACGCAGCCACATCCCCGAAGGCCACAAAAACTTCAACCAATACACTGCCTTTGTCAATGAGATGCAAAGTGTCGCCGAGTTCGCCTTGTTGAAAGATAACTTCCTTGTTCCGGTAACGGTGCCGTTGCATCTGTTTGCGCCAGTTGACCGCTGCCGACCCAAGTTGTTCCGTCAAGTTAGCTCGCATCAACAAACCGTGAACGCTCCGCGGCTACTTGTGTTCGGAAGTGGAGGGGATATGCAGACCAAGACCACAAACTTTATCCAGAAATGCTAAAACTATAGTTTGGTCAACGAGCCACGTTCGACTATTGGGAAGGAAGAGAGGAGTGCAGACATGAAATCGCCAGTTTACTGTCGGGCGGTCGCGCCTAGCGCATCCGTGCTGCTTGCATTGTGTTTGGTTGCCGCTGCTTGCGGTGGCGACAGCGGCAGCAATCGCGTCAATAACAATGACACTGAGGTCGCGGTCGAGGAAAGCGACACCAACAATACCACTAGCAACGAAGCTGAAACGGTTGCGCCCACTAGCAGTGCGCCACCGTTGGAAGGGGCAGAGGAAGGCACCGTTTGTATTGGCGCAGCTTGTGAGGAGCCATCAACTGATGCTGAAATCGCACCTGAACCAGTGCGCGGCGGCACTTTGCGCATCGCCGTGGAGGCCGAAGCGGACGGCCTCAATCCGGCGACCAACAACTTTGCGGTTTCGGCATACTCCATCGGTTATTCGATTTTTGATCCATTGTTCGGAATCGACAGCGAAGGCAATTGGTTTCCATTCCTCGCCGAATCGGCGATACCCGTCAACGATGGAATATCTTGGCAGGTGCAAGTCCGAGAGGGCATTACTTTCCATGACGGAACCCCACTTGATGCCGATGCGCTAATCGCCAACTTCGAGGCGATGATCGGTGACCCCATAGTGTCCTTAGCTCTCGCACCGAACTTCCCGCAAGAAAACCGCTACGAAAAGATTGACGACCGCACCGTGCAATACAACCTAATTCGTGCCAACGCGCATTTTCCGGTCAACTTCACGAGCCAGTTAGGCATGATTGCGTCTCCGGCTTGGCTTGAAGCAGCCGCCGTAGATCAAAACCTCAACCAGCACCCTGTTGGTACCGGGCCGTTCGTGCTTGACAACCGCACGCAAGACGTCTCTACAAGGGTCGTCAAGAATCCGAACTATTGGCGTGGCAGCGAAGACGTTTATCTTGACGCAATCGAGTTTTTTATTACTACTGACCCGGCTTTGGCTGCTGAACAGCTAGTTGCCGGCGACCTTGATTTGGTGGTCACCTCAAACGCTGATGCGGCTCTGATCATTGGTGGATCCGATGATGCAACCGCAGTGCAGAACGTCTACTCCGAAGAGAACTTTGTGATGTTGAACTCGCAAAAGGCACCGATGGACGATATCCGTGTTCGCCAAGCTATTACTTTTGCCACGGATCGTGAAGGTTACCGAGATTTGATCACACAGGGTACTGAACCGTTAGCAGACTCGATGTATCACCCGGATCTTATTTGGAATAATCCTGATGTCGTCCAAGAAGCCAACATGCCCGAACGTGCAGCACCCCTTGTGGATGCGTATTGTGCGGAATTCGCGCAGAACTGTAGTGACGGCAAGGTCAAGATTGAGTTGCAGTTTTCGGGTCCATCAACGCTACAAACACGTATTATGGATGTACTTAGCGCTGGTTGGGAAGCGTATTTTGAGATCGAACGTCAGCAACTTCCTCAAGATCAACATATTGTTGAGACTGCGCTCGGTCAGTTTCAGGTGCTTACTTGGCGGCAGTTTGGTGAGGCTGACCCAGATAATGAGGTCATTTGGCTTGAGTGTGCAACCGCAACGGGTTTGATTGCGTTGAATTGGGTTCGCTTATGCGATCCTGAGCGTGATGCACTATTGTTTGAAGCGCGGGCGACCGACGATTTAGATCGTCGGGTGGAGATAATGCAGCAGGTTCAAGCTGAGGTCAACGCGGCTTACACCTACATTTTCTTGACCCACTCGAACTGGACGGTTGGGTTCCGCAATTCCGTCAAGAACGTCTGCGGTCAAACCGGGCCTGTCGACAAAACGTTACTTTGCAATACGCAAGGACGTGGGTTTTACCACAACGTTTGGATAGACGAAGGTTAGGTGCTGCGGCACGAGTTAGCATCGACGCAACTTGATCAGGCTCGAAATGGCGCAGTTCGCTTTACGCAGAGTCCTGCAACTCATACTTGTGTTTTTCGTGGTGACCTTCGTGGCTTTCGCATCACTGAAGCTAGTGGGCGATCCTTTGTTCAATCTTGTTGGTGTGATCTCTGGTATCACTGAAGAACAATGCGAAGCGGTTGCTCGCGGTGAACTTGAAGACACGTTCACCTCTGGAGGCAACATTGGTGATTGCGCCCTGATTCAACGAGCCAAAGCAGAAAACCATCTCGATAAAGGCGTGCCACAACGTTATGGCATTTGGGTGATCAACATGTTTAGAGGAGATTTCGGCACCTCTTTTGTGAATGGTGACGAGATTTCCGACATCATTGCTGATCGATTGCCGGTGAGCGTGCGCTTAATTGTGTTGGCGCAGCTAATCGCTTTAGGTATCGCAGTTCCTTGGGGGGTTGCTGCCGCATACAGAGCAAATCGCGGTTTCGACAAGGTGTCGACAGTGGGTTCGTTCGCTTTGTTGTCAGTTCCAAATTTTGCGTTAGGTGTGATACTGCTGTATTTCTTTTCGTTACGCTGGCAAATATTCCCGTCGAGGTACGAAAACCACGGTTGGTGGTCGGAATTCAAGGCTTTGATCTTGCCAGCCGCCACGTTGGCGCTCGGGTTGGCCGCTACCTATCAACGGTTGCTACGCACAGATCTCATAACCACATTGCAAGAAGATTTCGTGCATATGGCGCGTGCCAAAGGTTTGTCCGACCGCCACATCATGTATCGACACGCGCTGCGACCATCGCTGTTTTCAGTCGTCACAGTTTTCGGAGTCAACACCGGTGCATTGATCGGTGGGGCATTAGTGGTTGAACAAATTTATTCAATCCCCGGTGTCGGCACCGAGTTGGTTGAGGCGGTGTTGCGCAATGACCCGCCAGTAGTTGTGGCTCTCATCGCGGTGGTGGCGGTTGGTTTCGTGTTGGTCAACTTTTTGGTTGATCTTGTTTACGCTTACCTTGATCCTCGAGTGAGGTCTGCATGAATGTGGTGCTAGATGAAGCCGAAGCCAAGAAACTGGGTTGCATATTTTGGTTGGCGGTCGGCTGGTTGGGTGTGCTCGTGGCAACCACCTCTTTTGCGCCGCTACTTCCCATTGAAGACCCGTCGGCAATAGCAACCGGGCCCGCCCGCAGCGGGCCGTCGCTAGACAATTGGTTCGGCACCGATGCGTTAGGGCGCGATGTGTTTGCACGTACCGTGTATGGGGCGCGCGTGTCTCTCGTTGTCGGCTTTGTTGCGATTGCTTTCGGAATGGTGGTAGGTGGAACCTTGGGAATAATCGCTGGCTACTTCAAAGGCTCGATTGATCTGATCGTCAACTTTGCGTTTTTTGCGTTGCTGTCGTTTCCGGGATTGGTGCTTGCGTTGTTGATCACGAGCACTTTTGACCGCAGTTTGCGGACAGTGAGCCTCACCTTGGCGGTGTTGGCGGTCGCTCCGATTGGTCGACTAGCGAGAGCGACTACCTTGCTGTATGGGGAACGCGAGTTCGTGCAAGCCGCCCGAGTGCTGGGAGCTAGACACTTCAGGATCATTACCAGAGAACTCCTGCCGGTGGTGATGATCCCTATGGCGGCTTTGGCACTCTTGGGTATGGGTGTGGCGATCGTGGCCGAAGGCGGCCTAGCATTTCTGCAACTTTCGGTGGAAGAGATTAGTTGGGGTGTGATCATCAATGATGGCCGCGGTATCCGTGACCTGCAAGAGAACCCACACGTGGCGCTGATGCCCATAGCGGCGATGTTCATAACTATTCTGTCGCTCAATTTCGCTGGCGACCGCTTGCGAGATTATTTTGATGTGCGTGAAACAGCGTTTTAGGAGACGGTAGCGCAAATGCCTGATAATTCTCATTCAGTGAAGCAGTTGTCTGTGCAGAACTTGTCGGTTCGATTTCCCACTGTTCGAGGCACGGTTTGCGCGGTTAACGGTGTGTCGTTTGAGTTGAGTCAGGGTGCCTCGCTTGGAATTGTTGGCGAATCAGGGTCAGGTAAGTCGGTTACCGCCAGAACTTTGATGAACTTGTTGCCTCGCAGTGCCGAAGTAAGTGGTGGTGTCGAATTTGAAGGTGCCGATGTGCGGCGGCTTGCTCGAGAGCGTGTCAAACATTTTTGGGGAGTCAAAATGGCCATGATCTTTCAAGACCCAATGACATCTCTCAATCCCGTCAAAAAATGCGGCACACAAATCTCTGAAACCTTGCGTTACCACCTCAAGCGAGACCGCAAAACCGCGCGCCACGAAGGTATTGACCTACTCAACTTAGTGGGCATACCTGAACCCAAGAAACGCTTCGATCAGTACCCGCATGAGTTATCTGGAGGCTTGCGCCAACGGGTGGTTATTGCCATGGCTCTAGCCTGCGACCCGTCTCTGCTCATTGCTGATGAACCAACCACCGCTGTAGATGTGACGGTGCAGAAACATCTGCTCGACTTGCTTGATCGGCTTCGCAAGGAACGGGGCATGTCGCTAATCCTGATTACGCATGACTTAGGCGTAGCACGCCGGCGCTGTGACGAAATCGCAGTCATGTACGCCGGTAGGATTGTTGAGCGGGGCAAACCAGAAGACCTCTTCGAAGACCCCCGACACCCGTATACCGATGCTTTATTGCGGTCGATGCCGCGGCTCAACACGCCTATCCACTCACGGCTTGAAGCTATCGGTGGGCCACCCCCAGAATTAATCAATCCAACCGAACAATGTTCATTTGCGCCACGCTGTACTTTGGCACAGGCTGATTGTCTGCAATCGGTGCCCCAGCTAAGCGGAGTTATCGGAATGCGAGAGATCGCCTGCTTTTATCCGGCCAACACCAAACGCGGCCGGCGAGCGTTAGCCAAAAACCGAGCGCGAGGCAAAACCGCAGCAGGTTTGCAAATGTCTGCACGTAGGCACACGAGCGGTTGATTGATGGCCGGATCAGGTGACGGTTCGCTCCGCAGTGAGGGAGACATGTTGTTGACCGTGCGCCATCTGAGCGTTGAATTCCCTGTGGGACGAAAGCGTCTGCTGTATGCGCTGAGTGGTGTGTCTTTTGATGTAGCAGAAGGTGAGACCTTAGGCATTGTGGGGGAGTCGGGTTGCGGCAAATCCACGCTGGCAAAATCGATTATTCGTTTGAACCAAATCAAGAGTGGCTCGATCGAATACCAAGGTCGCAATCTCGCAACTCTCAGAGGAGATGAGTTGCGGCGCGTCCGCCCCGACCTGCAAATGATCTTTCAAGACCCGATTTCCTCACTAAATCCACGGCGCAAGATACGTAACGTGATTGCTGAAGGTCTCGCAATCTGGGGGGATCGGCAAGGCGTCTGGGCTCGAAACCATGTTGAAGAACTCATGGTGTCTGTAGGCATTGATCCTAAGTTAGGTGATCGGCGAGCCCATCAATTCTCTGGGGGACAATGCCAACGCATCGGTATCGCACGCGCATTGTTGCTCGACCCGAAAGTGTTGATTTGTGATGAACCAGTATCGGCACTAGATGTTTCGGTACAAGCACAAGTCCTCAATTTATTAGAAGACATGAAAATACGTTATGGATTAACACTATTGTTCATTAGTCACGATTTGTGCGTGGTACGCAATATTGCTGATCGGATAATGGTGATGTATTTGGGTAAAGTTTGCGAAATTGGCGACGCTAAGGCAATATTTGAACACCCAAAGCACCCATATACGCGTGCGTTGCTTGCCGCTATACCTGAACCAGCGCCAACAGTTGAGGTTGCTGAAGGTGACATATCTGGCGAATTGCCATCGCCGATTGACCCGCCTCAGGGATGCCGTTTCAACACTCGTTGCCCACGCGCCACGGAGATTTGTTTTATTGAGGAGCCACTAATCACTCAACTTGGAGACCAAGACCACTATCTAGCATGCCATAATCCCGTGATTAGCTAAACATCGTTTGACTAATTGAATACCCAAACTGTGTCTGATGAGGTGATAGAAGCTGCACTGTCAACCCTGATGGTTCGGTGTTCATTATTGAGCTTGATGAGGTGCGCCACCACCGAGCGCGCTGCGAGTGGATGCAAACCAACACGCACGTTCGCATAAAGAACCTCAACGATCTGATTGGCGGAAGCTGGGCCGAGATGCAACTGCTCCAAGATTTGCGCCTCGCGTTTGAGGCGATGTTCAAGTAAGGCCGACACGTAGGGCCGAGGGTTGTTGATCGGGGCACCATGAGTTGGATACAGCCACTCGTCACGCCGATCGAGCAGCAACTGCAGCGACCGCAAATAGTCGCCAGCATCGCCATCAGGTGGTGGAATGATAGTTGTTGACCAGCCCATCACGTGGTCTCCAGTCAGAACTGCGTTCTCTTCGGCTAAAGCAAAACACAGGTGGTTGGAGATGTGACCGGGTGTGTGTAGGGCCTGCACCGTCCAACCCGGCCCGGTAACCATATCGCCGTGTTTGAGCCGTTGGTCGGGGTTGAAATCTATGTCAGGCCCGTGCGCCACAGCCTCCTTTGCACCTGCCTTCTTTGCACCTGCCTCGCTGTCCGCATCGTCGCTAGCTTTGTTGTTCGCGCCCGCATCCTCCTCTTCGCTGATAGCGTTCCGAGGATGAGGGCCAAAACCTAGCACCGGGGCAGCGAAAGCATCGCTTAAAGCGGCCGCAGCAGGCGAATGATCACCGTGAGTATGGGTGACCAAAATGGCAGACACGGTTTCAGAATCAAGTGCTCGCACTAGGGCATCAATATGCTCCAGATCGCGGGGCCCGGGGTCAACAACGGCTACTTCACCGTGGCCAATCACGTAAGTTCCCGTTCCATAAAAAGTGAACGGAGACGGGTTTTTGCAGACCATCCGCCTTAACAGAGGAGAAACCTGAACCATCTCCCCATAACGGGGATCGAAATCGGTGTTGAACTCGAGGGCCATTACCACCGCGATGCTACTAGCAAAGCGCGCTAGCTAGACAACCGCAAGGTCACTTAGGTTGCACGTTTCGGTGGCACGTTTAGGTGGCACATTCTGAAGCACCAACCGCTACCTCGTAGGGCCCCGCCTCGTCATAGTCCGAATAAAACTCTGGGTCATCGTCATACGCCGGAAACTTGTCGAGATCTTTCAACCCCGCGGCGATATTACGCACCCCACCACTGCGTTCGATCCAGGCACGAAACGGTTCACCAACCAGACGCTCGTTGTTGAACCGATGAACCACCCGCAGCGCCGCTTCAGCCGCGTTCTTAGCAGGCAAACGCAACGCTTTAGTTCCGAAATGGGCTTTTTCCTGGCCGATATAACCGCCGAGCATCATCTGATAACCCGGTGCTGAACGGCCATTCGCTCGCCTTTCAGCACCGAAGAAACCAATATCAGCGGCGTGATGCTGTCCACAAGAATTAGGGCAACCACTAATGTTAATGCGCAACCCACCTACTTCGGCGAGTCCATCAGCCTCAAGTGCATCACCGATTGCTTTGGCAAGCCCGCGGCTTTGGGTGACGGCAAGGTTGCAGGTATCAGCACCAGGGCAAGCCACCACATCGCTCACCAACTCAGCACCAGGTCGTGCCATATCAACCGCGAGCAGACGTTGATAAAGAGCCGGCAACTCGCTTTCGTCAAGGCCTCGGATGATCAGGTTCTGGCGGTTCGTCAAGCGAATATCAGCATCGAAATCGCGCGATATAGCGGCGATAGCGCGGAACTGGTCGGCCGTAATATCGCCCAACTCAGCCCAAGCATACGCAGATACTTGCCCCGAAGCTAATCCCCGCACCACATTGGCAGCAAACCAGCGCTCATAAACTGAGCCGCCACCGATACTAACTGGTGTGCCTTGTCCAACTTTGGTGACCACGGCGTTGGCATCGAGCCCAGCGGGTGCATCGCCATCAACCCGCACCTCAGTGGGCAGTCCACCTGGATACGAAGAAGAAGCAAGCAAAAATTTGCGATTTGCTAATACTCGCCGGCGCACCTCGTCCATACCTAGTTGTTCGACAACCCACTTCATGCGGGCACGCAACTTGTTGTCACGGTTGCCGGTTTGGTCGAACACTCGCAGGATCGCTTCGAGTGTGGGCAGCAGTTCCTCACGGCGAGTGAACTCTTCCAACGCTTGTGCGGGAAACGGGGTGGTGCCCAGTCCGCCAGCAATAAACACCCTAAAACCCGCTTCTGCAGTGCCATCGGCGAGTGTGCGGGTGGTGGCTATGACCCCAGCGTCGTTGAACATGGCTTGGCCGCAGTCGGTTTCGCAACCAGAGAAATTGATTTTGAACTTGCGGGGCAGGCGTTGGCTGATCGGATTGCGAACGAAATGGCGGTAAGCGGCCTCGGCCCAAGGGGTGATGTCGAGGTTCTCATGAGGGCAAGCGCCGGCGAGATGGCAGCCAGCAACGTTGCGGACTGTGTCTCCGCAGGCTTCACGGGTGGTGAGGCCCACTGCCCCGAGATGCTCCAAAACGGCAGGTATTTGTTCTAGCTGGACGAAATGAAACTGCAGATTTTGGCGGGTGGTGATGTGCGCCCAGCCTCGGCTGTAACGCTCCACAACGAATGCGAGCATCTCGAACTGTTCGGGTTGCATAGACCCGTAAGGCACTTTGACCCGCACCATGTGGTTGGTTCCGCCTTGTCGTTGACCATAAATGCCGTTGTTGAGCCTGAAAACCCGAAACACGTCTTCGGAGATTTCACCCCGGCGATACTGGTTCAACACATCGCGAAACTTGGCGATGTCGGCTGCGATGGCGGGGTCAACAGGTTTTGTTGTTGCTCCGCTGGAGTGGGTTGGGATTGTGTTGGTGAGTGTCATCAGAGCGCTCCGTTGTGGTGATTGTGGGTGGTGAATTGTGGATGATTGTTGAGGTTCAGTGTTGCTGTTTGACCGCTGCCTAATACAGACTGGGCAGCCACCTCACCGATTATCAGCGTGGATGGGTTGGTGACGGGAACGTCTGGCAACTGCGCGAGCGTTGTGCGGGTAATCTGCTCATGGTCAGTCGTGGCGCTATAGACCACGGCCACGGGCGTGTCGGCGGGCATTTCGGCGGCGAGGAGACGCTGCGCGATCAGTTCGGTTCGTGATGCGCCCATGAGGATTACCAAGGTGCTGCCGCTGTTGGCGAGGGCGTCCCAGTTTAGCCATCTTTCGGTGTTCGGGTCTTGGTGACCGGTAACCACGGTGAAGCCGCTACTGATACCACGCATGGTGACTGGGATGCCGGCGGCCATTGGGGCAGCCAGCGCCGAGGTGATCCCTGGCACAACTTCGGTAGCAATACCCGAGGCGCGTAGTTCAAGGGCTTCTTCGCCACCTCGCCCGAAAACGAAAGGGTCTCCACCTTTGAGGCGAACCACGCAATCAAAACGGCGACCGCGATTTATCAAGACATCGTTGATCCGTTTTTGGGTGCTCGTTGGTGCGCCGGGTTGTTTGCCGACATCAATCAGTTCAGCCCACGGTGGTGCCAAGTCCAACACCGCTTTGTCAATTAGGCGGTCATACACCACCACATCAGCACGCCGCAACACTTTCACGGCCTTCACGGTGAGCAAGTCGGGGTCGCCGGGGCCTGCTCCTATTAGGTGGACGGTCATGTGGGCACCTCGTGTGCTCTGAGTCCGAGGTGGTGCCGGAGGCGTTCTCGGGCTTCGTTTATGCGATTTTGTTTGACTAGTTCGAGCAGCCCATCGTTGAGCGCTTCGTCCCAACCAGCGATTTCAGATGTGCCAAAGGCGGCTCGGGTTTGGGTGCGTGTTTCTTCTAGCAGATCAAGGAGTTCGCTGTAACCAACGCTGATTTGTGTGGTTAGTTGTTGACGAAGCCAACGCGCTAGGCCGGGGCTGCGGCCAGCGGTCGATATGGTGATTTGTAGGTCACCGTTGCGGGCCACTGCCGGTAATGTGAATGAGCAGTTGGCGGGGTCGTCTGCGGAGTTGACGAAAATGTTGGCTTGGTCGCCATCGGCGCGCACCAAGGCGTTAACTGCGGGATCGTTGGTGGCCGTAATTGCAAGGCGATAATCGGCCACTTCGCCCTGCTGGTAGGGGCGAGCAAGCCATTGGGCCTTTCGATTCTCGCGGATTTCGTCTACCGCGCTTGGTGCAACTACGGTTACTTGGGCGGCAGCATCAAGTAGGCCGGCGACTTTGCGGGCGGCCACCATCCCCGCACCGACCACGAGAACGGGCTGCCCGCTGAGTTCTAGGTTGACTGGGTATGGTGACATAATGGCTAATCCAGATAAATCCGACCCGAACAGTCGGGAATAGTCTCACCATAGCTACCGATCCCAGCAAAACAACCTAAATCCGATAATTTAAGTCAGATTTTCGGGTCTGGCACCGCGCACTGCAGCAGCAACCTTCCAAGCAATGAAGCCGATAGCCGTTGCCAACAGAGACAACGTCATTAACTGTGCCCAGCCGCCACGGTCGCCAGGCGACTGCGGTTGCGGGCCTGGGTCATCGCAACCAATAATCGTTCGGCAAGCCACTGGCGGGCTCAACCGCTCGGTGCTCACAAAACTGTTGGCCAAGATGTCGCTGTGATCGTGGGAACTGTGATCATGTGTTGGATCAACAGCGACAGCATTGCTAGCGACTGCCGTGTCGGATGGGTGAACGTGAGTAGCGTGGTCATGGCGATTGACTAACGCAATCACCACAAACATGGTCGCAGACAACAAAACCAACAACGCCGCAATGGTTGTGCGGTCGTTCGTTTGGGGGCGGGTTGTGGTTATCAACTAACCCTCACCAAGATAGCTGGCCCGCAAATCTGGGTTGGCTAGCAATGCATCGGCTGTGTCATCAAGCACCACACGGCCAGTTTGCAGCACCCAACCCCGGTCGGCGATAGATAAGGCCATGTTGGCGTTTTGTTCCACCACGAAAATCGCCACACCTTCTGAGTGGATTTGTTGAATCAACTCAAAGTTGGTTTGCACTAACGCCGGGGCTAAACCCATCGACGGTTCATCCATCAACAAGACCTTCGGGTCAGACATCAACGCTCGACCCATGGCCACCATCTGCTGTTCACCACCCGACAAAGTGCCCGCCTTTTGGCTCAAACGTTCCTTCACTCGCGGGAACATTGTGAAAATGCGTTCCAGGTCTGCATCTATTTCCGAGCGGTTTTTGCGCAAAAAAGCGCCGAGCTTAAGATTGTCCTTAACGCTAAGGCGCTTGAATAAGCGACGATTCTCGGGAACCATAGTGACCCCACGCTCCACTCGATAGGAAATCGATTCCTTGGTCACTACCTCACCGTTGAGGAACACATCACCGGTAGTAGGCGTGACCATTCCCAGCAGAGTCTTTAGGGTCGTCGACTTCCCTGACGCATTCCCACCAAGCAGACACACCAACTCGCCCGGATAAATTGCAAATTCCACGTCTTTGAGAATATGCACCGCGCCGTAATGGGTGTTGACTCCGCGCATCTCCAACAAAGCGGTGGTGCCGCTAGCGGTGCCGTTCGTGGTGTCGTTAGTGGTGTTCACGCTGTCTCTTTCACCGGGCGACCGAGATAAGCCTCAATTACCTCAGGACTATTTGAAACATCGTCGTAACTACCTTGAGCGATGGTTTCGCCGTGATCAAGCACCACAACCCGGTCGCTCACATCACGCACCACGTTCATGTCGTGTTCAATCAGCACAATTGTGAAACCCCAATCGCTGCGCAACTCACCAATAAGGTCGGTGAGTATCGCTGATTCTTTGGGGTTCATTCCGGCCACTGGTTCGTCTAACAAGATGATCGTCGGTTTGGTTGCCATCGCCCGGGCGATCTCAAGGCGCCGACGGTTCGCATAAGAAAGCACCGAGGCGGGTTGGTCGAGCCGGTATCCCACTAGCCGCGAGCCGAAAAAGCCCAGAACCTTCTCGCCGTGTTCGCGAATTTCGCGTTCCTCACGTTTGAAAGAGCGAGTTTGAAATAACGAACCTCCGATTCCTTGACGGGTTCGACAGTGCTGTGCAACCATCACATTTTCCAAGATCGTCATGTTGGCAAACAGGCGCACGTTTTGGAACGTACGGGCGATACCGGCGGCGGTTACTTGGTTGGGATCAAGCCCCAACAGAGACTCACCTTTGAAGATAATGTCGCCGGAAGTTGGGGTGACCATCCCTGAAATCATGTTGAAAAACGTCGTCTTGCCAGCACCGTTCGGCCCAATGACTGACACGATCTCACCCTCGTCGACATGGAAGTTGAGGTCTCTGAGGGCATGGAGCCCACCGAAGGTGACACTAAGGTTCTTGATGGTCAAGAGACGGTTCGTCATGCGGGTTGCGTTCCCATGTTCGGCGGTGAGGCGGTCGCGGTGAGCGCAGTTTCTTCATCATCTGAATCGGTGTCAATCTCACCCTTTAGCCACGCATCCTGCAAATACTCGTCTTGGTGCAACTCTCGTGTGCGGCGCACATTGGGTACTAAACCTTCAGGCCGTTTGAGCATCATCACGATTAGCAACACACCATAAATCAGTAACTTATATTCCGAGAACTCCGCCAATAAGCCCGGTTGAGTTGGCCCGCCAAGAATACCGATCAAAACTAACGCACCAACAATAACCCCCACGATGTTGCCCATACCACCTACGATAACCACTACCAAGATCACGATCGAAACCAAGATTTCAAAACTTGTAGGGAAAACTGACCCTACCTTTGCAGCCAAGATTGCGCCCGAAAAGGAAGCCAACACCGCGCCTACTACAAAAGCCATCAGCTTTGCTTTGACAGTGTCGATACCCATTGCTTCTGCGACCGATTCGTCTTCCCGAATCGCCATCCAAGCACGTCCTAAGCGGCTGCGCTCCAAACGCCATGATACATAAATCGCGATCACGCAAAAGAACAAGACGAGATAAAACACTGCTCTTGGGTCGGTGCCCTTGATCGTTGCGACGTTAAAAATCTGAAATCCAGGAATGTTGGTAACCCCTTGAGCGGCACCGGTGTAACCGCCAAGCCAATCAGATTGAAACATTAAACGAATGATCTCACCGAAACCAAGCGTGACAATGGCGAGATAATCGCCACGCATGCGGATCACTGGAGCGCCGATAAACAAACCAGCCAACGCAGCGAACAGCACCACGGCGATGAGCGCAACAAGCCAATACACTGATGGTATCCACCAAGTTTCTGCAACCTGGGCCTTGGTTAACGCTGGAACCCAAGAGGGCCACGAATCGGCGCGGTTGGTTGTGGTGATTAAAGCAGCTGAGTAGCCACCAATGGCGAAGAAAGCGACATAGCCAAGATCAAGGATTCCGGCGAGACCAACCACAATATTTAGCCCGAGGGCCAACAACACAAACAAGCCAACATTAGCTAAAAGTTCATTGGTGATGCCACCTAAAAAGAGCGGCAAAACCACTAACGCAGCAGCACTCAACAACAGAATCACGATGTTGGCGCGGGTGCGTTGGGTACTTTCTAATGCGGTAAAGTTTTCCTTGACCCGACGGGTCGAACCATGCCCGAACGCCGCAAAAAGCCCGCCTAGCACAGCCAAGATCACCGCACCATGCATGGTCAAACCGCCACGAATGAAATACAATTCGTCAGTGAGCCATTCAGCCCCGAGCCAAGCAAATCCCTCCGACAAGTCCAGCAGAACTGTCTCAAACACGGCAAAACCAATAACGGCAAGTAAAGCCCAAGTAACAATGCGGCGGAATCTTGTTGAAACCACATGCACTGATCCACCAAGCGAACCAAGAATCAAGCCTATAACCGGCCAAATCACGAAACCAAACACGTTGCTCCGTTGGAACGACAAGAGGTCACGCAACTGAGGACTCCAATTGACCAACGGATCCCGCACGTTGAAGTTGTCCAGTAAGTAAACGAGAAGACTAAGGCCGCCACCGCCAACGACACCGACGAAAGCACCCGCAAAGACTTCGCGAAACCCTTTCTTGTGGCTCGCGATTCCTTCCAGCACCGTTTCTCGAGTAACCAAAAATCCCAAAAGTACCGGGAGCCAAAACAAAGACAAGTACCCCATAGAAAAAACTGGCTCAATAATCATGCGTGTGTCGAACCTGACTGGCATGTTTGTGAGTGACACGAAAATGCTCACAAAAGCGAGCGTGAAACTATAGTTGAGCAACTTGAGCCAGTCTTGGTCTAGTGGTTTGCGTGCCGGCAGTAGTTCCGTATCGCTCATGCGCGGTCCTCGCTGGACAGACGTTCACCAAACAACCCTGTGGGCTTCACCAACAACACAAAAATCAGAACCAAGAAAGCAACGGCATCTTTTAGTTGTGAAACTCCGTTGATACCCCAGGGTTCAAGTAGAACCAGTGGGGCTACCGATTCTGCGCCACCGAGTGTGACACCACCGGCCATCGCACCGCCCATGTTGCCGATACCACCAACGACCGCGGCGCTAAACGCTTTAATGCCCGGAAGAAAACCAGTAACGGCAGTCACCGAACGAAACAGTAGACCCCAAAGAATCCCCGCTACCCCTGCCATGGCACCACCGACCGCAAAAGTGGTGACAATCGTGCGGTTAACATTTATCCCCATTAGTGACGCAATCTCTTTATCTTCGGCAACTGCTCGCATAGCTTTACCAGTTCGTGTCTTTTCGATCAGGAACCACAATGCCAACATCGCAACCGTTGCCACAATCAACACCAACAAGCGGGGGCCATCAATGCTGATAAATCCCAACAATTCCCGTTTCTTAGACAACCAATCGGGTAGCGCCGGGTAGGTTTTGGCCCTAGGTCCGAGCAATGCAATTGAGACGTTCTGAAGGAAGAAGGAAACGCCGATTGAAGTAATTAGTGGTATCAACCGAGGAGAACCGCGCAATCGACGGTAAGCGACACGTTCCATAGTTACTGCAGTGAGCGTGGAACAAATAATCGCAATCAGCAAGACAATCGCTAGAGATAAGAGAAAATTGCTTTCCCACAAACCTGCATCATCGAACTTGTTGGAAGTAATCATACCGGTCATAGCGCCCACCATGAACACTTCACCGTGGGCGAAGTTGATGAATCCTAAGACACCATAAACCATTGAATAACCAAGAGCGATCAAACCATACATTGCTCCTTGCGAAAGCCCAGAAATAATTAAACCTTCGAATTGTGCAGCGGTTAGTCCCGTAGCATCAGGATTGATACGAGAAGCAATGAAATTGTTTGGGTCAATTTGCTGACCGATAAACATTAAGAAACCGAGTATCACGAATCCGCTCATGGCGACTTTCATGATGAGCAGGAAAATGTCTACGCCGGTGCGGCGGCGCACTGTTTGAGATTTTACGTGTACTGGTGGTGGCATTGTCTTATGTTCGCCGCTCTCTGAAACGTGCCAAAACTGGCCTCCGCGATGAAGCGGAGGCCAGTTTTGCGGTAATAGTCGGATGTTTACTATGGGGCGTATTCGAAGACTACGTTCCTCTTAGATGCCTCAACATCGCTGGAGTCTTCGTTATGGATGATCGTGATCTTTTGTGATCCGCAGTCGCCGAAGTCATCGCAACTGATGCTGCCAATGAGTCCGTTAAATCCGCTGAGGTTATCAAGGTACTCACGCACACCAGCTTTGTCGATAACTAGGTTGCCGTCACCATCCACCGCACTTGCTGCTTTTATCGCATCAAGTAGCAAAGTAGTGGCATCGTAGCCGTGTGCCCAGAACGCAACACTTGGTTCTTCACCAAATTTCGCGGTATATGAAGCGACTACATCACTTGCTGACTGACCAGTCGACTCGTTGACATTTGCGCCGTAGCGGTCGTCTGGCCCTGAGAAATAAATCCCTTCGGTTTCTGCAAGTGCTAAGAATTGGGTCGTCAAGAGACCATCAGCTGCGAGCAACTGAGTGTTCTCTAACCCAGGAACAGTAGGCGCTTGAGAAGCAATGAAATCGCCTTCGGGTCTGAAAATGGGGAAGAAAAGCGCTTCTGGGCTAGCAGCGGCTATTTCAGTAAGGACTGGCACCATGTCGGTGTCTCCTTTGGCGACACCGGTGAAGCCTGTGACATCACCGCCGAGATCGCGGTACGCGTCTACGAACGCGGTAGCAAGCCCTTGGGTATAAGGGTCGCCATCATGAATAGCTGCGGCGGTGCTCAAGCCAAGGTCGTTGAACACAAACTCCGCCATGGCACGCCCTTGGTAGAGGTCGTTGTGCGCGGTGCGATAATAGCCCGTTTGGTAGTTCTCACCAACGGTACCAGCGAGATCAGAGGTGAGTGCGGGAGAGGTGTTGCCACCAGATATCATCACGATACCGGCTTCACTAATGAGTGGTGCCGCGGGTACGGCTGCTCCCGAACAAGATGTGCCAATCACGCCCGCAATTTGTTCATCAGCAACAATCTGCTGGGCGGCTGCTTGGCCACCTTCGGCGTTACAAAGGTCGTCGAGACCTTGGCCCAAGCTGACACCAAAACCATGCACATCACCGTAATCGTCAACCGCTACTTCAATTGCCCGGGCTATCGGTAAACCGAAATCAGCGTTGTCGCCGGTTATGGCGTTCAACGACCGTATCTGCACTTCAGCGCCAGGCTCCACAACGATCGTGCCGAGCGAACCATCTCCGAGATGATCCATCATCTCGGAGATGGCCATAGCTTCGGTGGTGGGTGGTGCCGTGGTTGTTGTTTCCGTGGTTGTTGAGTCGTCCCCGCAAGCGACGGCAAACAATGCCAATGCAGCTAACAAAAGCAGCAGCTTGCGAGTCGAACCTATTGACTTTGATCTCATTATTTGTTCCTCCAGAGTTGGATTTTTGTTTGCGTAGGTGAGTG
>JAHQYM010000001.1 GCA_024421095.1 Acidimicrobiia bacterium | reverse complement strand
CTTCGGGCGGCCCGGCGATGTCGGTGGCGAGCAATACGGTGGGTGCGAATGAGGCTACGGTCTCGGCCGACAGAGCCCGCTGATAGCCGATCTCTGGCAGAGCGTCAGCTTCAGGCGGGTATGTGGCAGACAGGTCTGTGGCAACCACATTGTCGCCCAAACCAAGTGCAAATACGACCTCTGCCACATCGCCGTCAAGGGGGATGATCCTCTCAATGGAGTGTACGGTCACGATGGCACCGGTTTCGTCTGTCACAGTTACGGGTAAGGCTGGAACGGTTTCGGTTTCGGTAGCGGTGCTAGCGGTAGCGGTGCTAGCGGTAGACGTGGTAGATGTGGGGGCATCGTTGACTGTGTCCTGTTCGGAAACGGTGGTTGTTCCGCAACCGGCCACGAAGAATCCGCAGAGAAGCAGAACCGCCGTCAGCAGAACCGCCAACCGCGGTGTGCTAGTCGTCAGCGTCTTCATGGTGCGTTTGTCGTGACTTCGTTTCGTAATCAGCATCTGTTAGGTATACCTAACAATTTGGATTTTGCAACCCTTCAGAAAATATTTTTTGAACGGCCACTACGGCTGATCGCAATGCGTGTGCGGCACACAAAGAGGCGTGCCACTCACCGGGCAGGTAATGACACTCACCCGCAAACCGAAAACACGCTCAATCAACTCGGTGGTAACCACCTCTGAGGGATGCCCCACAGCCTCAACACGACCCTCGGCCACAGCAATCAGATGCGAGGCGTACCGACATGCCTGATTCAGGTCATGCAACACCATCACAATGGTTCGATTTTCTGAACGGTTCAAGCGAACAAGCAGATCAAGCATCTCCACTTGATGAGCGATATCCAAAAATGTCGTAGGTTCGTCCAACAACATCACCGCTGTGTCCTGAGCTAAAGCCATGGCGATCCAAGCCCGTTGACGCTGACCCCCCGAAAGTTCATCAAGGGGTCGGCCAACTAGAGCACTAAGCCCGGTCAACTCAAGTGCCCGTGCCACCGCCCGTTCATCGGCTTTAGACCACGGATCAAACAAGCGCTGATGCGGATATCGACCCCGCCGCACCAGATCACCCACCGTTACTCCCTCTGGGGCGCGGGGTGACTGAGGCAGAAGGCCAAGCTGCACCGCCACCGAACGGGTCGACTGGCGGTGGATGTCTGCACCATCAAGACAGACCACACCACCAGCGGGTTTCAACAAGCGCGCCAACGCCCTCAACAGCGTCGACTTCCCCGAAGCGTTAGCCCCAACTATCGCAGTAACCTCGCCGACAGGTATTGAGGTAGTGAGGTCGGCCAGCACCAGGGGGCCGCCGTAACTCACGTCAAGCTGTACAGTGTTCAAAACAGGTCTCGAAGGTGCGGACGCATCACCAGAGACGTGAACCGCACGATTTACGCTCACGAACGGATGAACCTTGCGCTCAGACCGCACGGTTAAACCTCCGCAACACCAACAACAAATAAGGGCCGCCCATCGCCGCGGTAACAACTCCAGCGGGAAGCACTGTCGGGGCAAAAAGCCGCTGGGCAACCAAGTCAGCCGACAGCAGCATAAACGCTCCGAGCAGAGCAGTGAGGAACAACACACCGACCGTTATCGGCCCGGCCAGTGACCGTGCCACATGCGGAACCAACAAAGCCACGAAACCCAACGGCCCGACCGCCGCCACCACAACAGCAGCCAAACCACAGCCGGTAGTGATCACAGCAACTCGGTTCCGCTCCAAACGCATACCCAAAGCAACTGCGGTCTCGCCGCCCAATTGCATGATCCGCAAACGACGCACCAGCAGCAACGCCACCGGTAGCAGCACAACCAAAACCAAAGCCATCGTGCGGGCATCGTCCCAAGAAGATGCCGAGAGGGTACCCGCTTGCCAGCGCGCCGCCGCACTGACCCGCTCCACCGGAAAACGCACGAGCATATAAGTGATCACCGCGCTCAACAGCGCGTTTATTCCGATGCCCACAAGCACTAGTCGACCTCCGCTGAAACCACCGCGCCAAGACAAAGCGAAAATCAGCAGAGCAGCAGTAAGCGCCCCCGCGAAAGCCGCGAAAGGCAGCAAGCGGACATCCAAACCGATGGCGAGATTAGCCACGGCTGCAGTTGCGGCTCCAGTGTCGATACCGATAATGTCGGGCGACACCAAAGGATTATCGATCAACGTTTGGAACAACAAACCCGATGCGGCCAAACAGATTCCAGCCAATACCGCCACCACCACTCTAGGAAACCGCAACGAGTTGATCACGAAATCGAACTCTCCGCCCCGATCCCAGATAGCGGTAGCAATGGCCGTGCGGGCAGCAACGGGATAGTCTCCAACTGTCAAACCGACGATTGCTAGACCCAATATTGCGATTGCGGCTGTTGCACATAGGCGTGCGGTGCGGTTCACAACTCGGTCATTTTCGTGTTGCGCACCAGGTAGACGAGAAACGGTGCCCCCAATGCGGCACTGACAATACCGACTTGTAGTTCCTCAGGGCTGACGATCACTCTGCCGATGATGTCGGCACCAAGGAGCAAGCACGGGCCCAGCAGAGCCGAATAGAGTATGATCCAGCGATAGTCGGGGCCCACAACGGAACGCACAATGTGTGGCACGGCTAGGCCGATAAACGCCGCTGGGCCGGCTAAGGCTACCGCTGCGCCAGCCAAGGCGATCACGCACACACCGGCTACAGTTCTCGTAATCGAAATCCTCTGGCCGAGCCCTTTAGCCACTTCGTCTCCCAAACTCAACGCATTCACTTGGCGACCCATAAACAACGCCAGCAGCAACGCCGCAGCAATGATCGGGAACAACAGCACGGCCTCTTCGGTGCCTCGCCCTGAGATTGACCCAGCCAACCAAAACCGAGCTTGATCAAGTGTCTCCAAATCAAGCAGCAACAGCGCCGCAGTCCACGAACCGAGCAACGCGCTAATAACAGCACCAGCCAACGCCAACTTGATGGGTGTGGCTCCCCCAGAACCGGCGCTAGCCACAACATAAACCAGCACGGTCGCTCCCAAAGCGCCGATGAACGCGAACCACACGTAGCCGGCGGGGTTGGTGATCCCGCCTGAGTATATCGCCGTCACCACAGCGAATGCGGCTCCAGCGTTGATACCTAGAATCCCTGGCGCGCCCAAAGGATTACGGGTTACGCCCTGCGTGAGCGCTCCGGCTACGGCGAAACAGGCTCCAGCGAGAATGCCCATGGCCGTTCTGGGGAGACGCAGTTCCCGCACCACGATCTGGCGGTGGTCACTTCGGTCGTAATCCCAGATGGCGTTAGCGACAGTACCCGTGTCTATACGCAGCGCACCGAAGCGCAAGCTCAACAGGATCACTACCACCAAGAGGGAAAATACGATGGGCAAACCCAACGCATGTTGTCGCATCGATTGGGCACGGAACCTTGGAGAACTGAACATCACAGAATGATTGTAAGGCTTGCCTAACAACATTCACACCGAAACCTCCCGTCTCTTATAGTTCTGAGCGAACCGAAGCGTCAACTCTGCCCATGCCGTCTAGCCACGTCAATAAACTCTTCACCAAGCATCAAAACGACGATTGCCCTACACTTTCTCGTTCAAAACTGCAAAATTGTTGCGATGGGGTTGAACGGATCGCGCACCGTGCCCACCGGTTGTTCGGCGCGTTCAAGCCGTGGTCTTGACCTTCCAGCATCAAGTGGTGGAACTCTTGAGAAAATCGATCCACTCCCTGGCCACCGATGGAGGCCGCCGCCGTCTGGATCAGGTTTGGGAGCGATTGGCTCCGTAACTGGAGCGGTCATGCTGGGGTATCGACCAGCCGAGAACGGGCTGTGGACTGGAGTCTTTCGACTGCCAAGTCAGCGAAGTGCTCGACTAGTTCCGCTGCGTATCCATCGCGCCCTGACTCCGTAGCCGCGACGACACCGCTGCACAGTCCGCCGAACGGCTCCCACACGACGTCGCCGGGACGTGTGGATGCTGTGACGATACGACGCATGAACTCCAGTGGCTTCTGGTTGAGATGAACGGCGGCGTTGCGGCCCGGACGATGCACCCGCGGCGCCGACCGTACCCGGTTGCCCTTGTAGCGCTCACTGCCATTGAGAGGTGGCGCCGCCCACACATTGGTGATCCCGTGCGTGTGGCTCCAGACATCCCGCAGCGAACCCCATTCCTCCGCGCTGACCGGAGCCTTGCCGTCCAGTGAAAAGTACGGGGTGCCGCCGCGTAGGCCGTGCTGGTTGGCGTAGCTAACGAGCCGGTGCATCATTTCAGGTGGAGGGAAGTACCAGAGCCAATCCTGTGTCAGGTACTTGCGCGTGGCCGCGTTCGCCACCCCACAAGCTTCGTTGGCGGCCTGCAAGCGCAACCCGGCGCGCTGCCACTCGTAGCGCAGCCACTGCTTGGCCGACATCACACCGTCGGGGGTAGGGAACTCCAGACGGCGCCGGTAAAACACGCACACCTCCGTCACGACCGGGAAGCGCCTTATCGTCTCGCCGTTGACGTTTCCGGCGATGTGGGCTATGCCCTTGTCCCAATCTCAAGAACCCCCAACTACCCCCCCATCCCACGTTTTCGTGCAGGCTTCGATTTATTCGTCGGTGGCTTACAGGGCTGCTTCTGAGGAGGTTGGACGGGTCGGGGTTGTTCAGACGAGTTTACCTTGCCAGAGTTCTCGGGCGAAGTCTTCGGCGCCGATCAAGTCGATGCTGTCGCCGGTGCGACGCGGCTTCGGTTCGAGGCAGACCACGACTCGGCGGCCGACACTGGGATGTTCCTCGGCGAGGGTGCGGAGGCCCTTGAGATGGTTGTTGTTGACTCGCGCGGTCGCCTTTGCCTCGATTGCAAGCCGCATGTCGCCCATAACGAAGTCGACCTCGATTCCGCTTGGGAGTCGCCAATAGGTCAGTTGCTCGTCGCGCTCCTGGTATGCGAGGAAAGCCGACAGCTCGTGGAACAGCCAGTTCTCAAATGCCTTGCCGTAGGAGTCGGAACCCCGGTGAAGTTCACCTCGCCGCGCCAGGCGGTTCACGACCCCCACATCCTCGAAATAGAGTTTCGGAGCGCCGGCCAGGCGGCGCTTGGCCCGCCTTCTCCAGCGGGGCAACCAGCGAGCCAGCAGCGTGTCCTCGAGGATGCCGAAGTACGATTTGACCGTGGGTGCCGACACGCCGCAGTCGCGGGCCACGTTCGAATAGTTGACGGGGGTGGTGTCGCTCAGCGCGGCTGCGTCGAGGAAGTCTGAGAAGGCGGGCAGGTTCCGCACCAGTCCCTCGGCGGCGACCTCCTCACGCAGATAGTCGGAGATGTAAGCCTCGAGCCGACGGCTGTGCCTGTTCGACTCGTAGATAGAGGGCAAGCAGCCGTGGTTGAGAATCCGGTCGAGATCGAACGACTCCCCGAGTTCACCAGCAGTCAGACCTCGCAATTCGTAGCGCAGGGCGCGCCCACCGAGCAGGTTCGCCGCGCCGCGCCGTACCTTGCGGGCGCTCGACCCGCACAACGCGAACCGCAGCCCACGGTTCTCGATCAGCCAGTGGACCTCGTCGAGCAGAGCGGGAACCTTCTGGATCTCGTCGATGACCACCTGACGCGATGGATCCGGACCCGTTGCCTCCAACTCCTCGCGCAGTTGCTCGGGCCGGCTGATGTAGCGACGGAACTCGTCTGCCTTGAGCAGATCAACCCACACGGCATCGGGGTACCGGTGTTTGAGCAGGGTGCTCTTCCCCGCCTGCCGCGGTCCCCAAAGAAAGAATGTCTCCGCCCCGGGCTCGGGCAACGATAGCAACCGTTGAAACATAAACTTTAGATTATCATGATATTCTAAAGTGCAACTTCACAGTTCCAGCTCAACGCCGACCGAGCACCGCCAAGGGTAGCACAACGCCCTCCGTCGGTGGTTGCAAACTGGATTTACCCAAAACCACCCCCTCCTAAACCAACTGACCGGCCCCCATACATGCACACGCGTTTCGAACCTCGTCGCCGGGGTCGCATGCGCCGGGGCTAGCCCGAGTTGGTTTTAGTCGCGGCGTATTGCCATCACAGCCGTGTCGTCGTCTATAATCCCGCCTGCGTGATCTTTGGCAGCATCAAGCAAGGCCTTACACAACACGTCAGGTGCCGCGTTCAAATCACGTTCAGCAGCCCTAATAATGCGGTCTTCACCAAACAAAGCACCCCCGGCACGAGCCTCAGCCAAACCATCGGTATACATCACCACCATGTCACCGCTCTCCATAGGCATCTCCCGCGAAAAATAGGTAGCGTTCGCATCCAACATCAACAACGGCCCCGTAGAACGCAACGACTTCACGCCATCCTCTTGGAAGAAAAACACCGCCGGGTGCCCCGCCGAAGCGCAACGCAAAGTGCCAGCCTCAGTATCAAACACAACAACCGCCGCGGAAATAAACTCCTCGTGACGGTCACCCGAAGCCAACTGTTTGTTGAGTTCCTCAAAAGCCTGAGCCGGGTCACGGAACTGCCGCAAAAAAACCCGCAGTAGATACTTAGCCTGAAACGCAGTAATAGACGACTCGATACCATGCCCAGCAACATCGCCGATCACCGCAGCCACACGGCTAGGCCCCACCCGATGCACATCAAAGAAGTCGCCCGCCATCAACCCCGAACCAGCTTGATACACCCGACCAATCTCAAAACCAGCGAAATCGGGAACCTGCTCAGGAGCAAGCCGAGCCGCCCAAGCCTTAGGTGCCAACTGCTCCTGCTCCAAAGCTTCACTCGCACGCCGCTCAATGTCGTAGCGATTGCGAGCCATACGAGCCTCACGAGCGAGCGTGCGTGACCACCACAAAGACGCAAACGCCGGCACGAGCAACACCCCGAACACCGCCGGGGCAGCGCCAACGCCAGCAAACAAGGCCACAAACCCAGCCGCAGGAGCAATCAACGCATAAATCGCCGCAGTGTGGAGTTCCTTACGAAACGCCGCAAACGCCAGCGCATGCCCCTCACGATCATTGGCACTGTCGTCTTCAATCAAACGAGCCAAACGAAAACGGCGCCGTGCCGAACGGGCATACTCTACTGAAGTCGCAATGCTTACAACTGCGAGAGTAGCAAGAATGATTGTTGTCATCGTGACCCCCGTCGCGTTGAGCCGGTTCCCACACCGCACTCGCCTAAACGGCCGAGCAGGCTTCGCTCACGAAACACTATACCCGCCCCAAGCCGCAAACCGCCAAGATTAGTCGCTGCGTTTACGTACCCGCAGTTTAATCGGTGTTGAACCCAACCCGAACGCATCACGCAACCTCCGCTCCAGAAAACGCAAATACGTCTTCGGCAGTTCCCTGTTGACAAACAAAACAAAAGTTGGTGGGTCGGTCGCTCCCTGAGTGGCATAAAGAACCCGGGCTCCGTGCGGTGCCGCTTGGGCAACTTGAGCGGAACGGATAGCTTTGTTGACATCTCGGGTTGGTATCCGTTTGCGGTATTCCTCAACCGAACCCGCGATGGTGGGCCACAACCGTTGCACTCCCTTCCCAGACAAGGCGCTGATCCGCAATACCGGTGAATCGCCGAGAAATCCCAGTTTGCGTTCCACGGCAGCAGAGACCTTGCTGCGCGCCGCAGTATCGAGCAACTCCCATTTGTTCAACAAGATCACGATCGGGCAACCCGCACCATCTACCCGTTCCGCGAGGCGTTGATCTTGATGAGTCACTCCAACGGTGGCATCAATCACCAACAAGGCCACATCGGAATTATCGACCGCTTTCAGCGCACGTACCAAAGAATAATATTCGGTGTCTTCCGATATCCGTGCTTTGCGGCGCATTCCTGCCGTGTCGATAAATCGGATTGGCCCGTGCTCGGTCTTGATGATGGTGTCGATGGCATCACGGGTCGTGCCGGCTTGATCATGCACAATAGCGCGTTCCTCGCCGATTAAACGATTGAAAAGCGTTGACTTGCCAACATTAGGACGACCGACCACAGCAACCGCAAACATCTTGGAGTCGGCTAACGCGGCATCGGGCGAGCCGTCATCAAGCGTGGTATCATCGGGCGAGGCATCATCGGGCGTTTCGTTCGACCCTGCCGCCAACAACCTGACCACCTCATCTAACAGGTCTCCGGTACCTCGACCATGCAGCGCACTCAGTGGATACGGAGTTCCTAAACCCAAGCTCAGCAAACCCCAAATAGCATGCTCATGGGATGCATCATCAACCTTGTTGGCAACTACCAAAACGGGCGTTTGGCAGCGCTGTAGCAATTTGGCCACCTGATGATCATCTGCCGTAACCCCGACAGTCGTATCAACCACCATCAACAGCACATCACTATCTGCCATAGCCAACTCGGACTGCCGCGAAACCTTCGCATCAAGCGCATCCCCTGAAGCAATCCAACCGCCCGTATCAAGCAGCGAGAACCGCTTCCCGCGCCATTCCGCTTCCAAAACCTTGCGATCTCTAGTGACACCCGAGCGCGGTTCAACAATCGCTTCACGCCGCCCAATAATGCGGTTGACCAAAGTCGACTTGCCAACATTAGGACGACCCACCACAGCGACTACTGGTAGTTTCACCATCGCAAAACCAGTATCTAATCGCCGACAGTTAAAGCCCGGCGCAATGCCGCACCATCGGTTGAAACGACCTCAACGGGCTGGGGCAACTCACTAGGCGACATGCCATCAAGAAACAAACCTCTGCTTAGGCAAACGTCCGGCAGAAGATAACGATGGCCTGGCGGTTCAAGAGCCAACACCTTAGCGATGTCTTCCCCTACCATCAGCCCACTGACCCCGATGTTGCCACCAAAATACTCGTTTGGAACGGCAATCACCCGCACATCATCACGCCCGATGGTGGCAACTAGAGATTCGATGACTGGTGCCGCCAATGCACCGCTAAGAATTCCGATAGGAGCGCTTCGTTTTGCACCGAGCGTGACTTGGGTTGTGCGGCTCCAAGCGGTCGCTTGGGGCGCAGTGGGCTCAGGGGCCGTAGTGGTCGTAGCGGCCGGAGCGGCGGCTACGGGTTCGGTAGCCTCGGTGGGAGCACGATAACCGTCAGCCGGAGCGCCATCAACCCACGCAAAAAAGCCAGATTTAGGGAGCGTTGGTTGAGGCGTTGGTTTATGAAACTCCGACTCAAGCGTGCGCACCATGCCGACCCCATCCTCATGCATCACAAAACCCTCGTAACAATCGGCTGGGGGGAACGGCCTTTGCGCGAGCAGATAATATTCATCGGCTGCAAACACCATCCGGCGGCCCAGAACGTCCAGAAATATTTGCTGCCATTCACTCACAGTGTCCACCACCCGCTCAGCTTCGAAACGCGTGTGCGGGCGCATCCGAGGTTGCTTGTTGAACCGTGAAACCCCTAGCGGCACCACACAAACTGTAGCCAATGCAGCGAAACGCTCGAGCACGCCGACTAACGTGTCTTCAAGAATATCGCCGTCGTTCACACCGGGACAAACCACTACCTGACCGTGAACTTCAATTCCATGATCTAGCAACATCTGTAACCAACGCAAAGAAACAGCCCCACGCCGATTACGCAATATGTCGGCTCGAACCTCTGGGTCTGTGGCATGAATCGAAACGTAGAGCGGCGACAAACGCTCGGTGATCACGCGTTCCATGTCCAACTCTGTGAACCGTGTGAGCGTGGTGAAGTTTCCGTACAGGAAAGAAAGTCGATAGTCGTCATCCTTGAGATACAACGATCCACGCATGCCCTTAGGCAGTTGGTGGATAAAGCAAAACTCGCAGTGGTTATCGCAAGTTTGCACACGGTCGAAAATCGCTGCATGCACCTGCGCGCCAAGCGGTTCGCCGTAACGTTTCGACACGAGGACATCAAGGTAACGCTCTTCGCGCTGCACCCGCAACGGCACCTGCGCTTCGTCGGTAAGGACTTGCCAGGCGATTACATCACGAGGCATCTCTCCGTTGATCGTCAAGATCTCATCGCCGACTTTCAACCCGGCTTTTTGCGCGGGAGAACCCGTTTCCAAAGCGACCACACGCGGAGTTGACACCGACATAAGGTTAGCAACTCCCTCGCTTCTCTCCGTGGTATCTCACTCGGTGCTTCTCACCAGAAAGAAAGAAAAAGCAGATTATTAAATATTTTTGTTTGCAATCAGATATTTTTCATGTATTGTCAATGCTATGACAGGTATAACAGTCACTCGAAGAGACGGCATCCTTCTTGCTTGCAAGTCTATGCAGGTAGAAGATGCCGACCGTCTGCGCCACGAAGCACAGTTACTGCAACGCCTTGAACATCCCGGCATCGTGCAGTTTGTGGAGCTCGTTGAGGGCGAGAATGTGGAGTTGTACTTGGCGTTTGTCAGCCCCGATTCTTGGTCCACTACTCCACCAACAAACTCGGCTGAAATTATCGAATCGCTGGCCTCGCTCACTTCCACGGTTGCTGATCTGCACAATTTGGGGACGGCACATGGTGCGCTGCGGCCCGAACATGTGCTCGTAGCACCAGACAAGCGCCCCATCCTATGTGGATTAGGCGATGCCACTGCCGCCACCGACGCTAGCTGTGCAAGCGATCTTGAGGGGATCGCGAAGCTCATTGAACACCTAGCTACAAACTGCACCGACAAGGAACGGAAGCGACTCGCCTCGATTGCTCGCAACGCTGAGCAAGGCATAGCAACTGCCCGTGAAATAACCGTGGAACTCAATCGACTGCACGGCGGCACACAGCAACAAACAGGCCGACTACCGCAAGCAACTTCCTTGCTGCCCGCAACTTTGCTGACATCGCCGAAACGTCTGACCGCGGTCGTTGCTGTGGTGTTGGTGTTGGGTGTGCTGGGTCTGTTGTGGTTGCGTCCTAGCGGTAGCCCGAGTGGTCCGGAGTTCAGCACCTCACTCCCTGCGGGTACCGTTCCTAGTTCAACTACCATTTCTCTCAGCAGCGCGGCACCGTCCACAAATAGCACAACCTCTTCGGTCAGGGTCTCAGTTCCGGCGCTTACACCTAAGGGCCAGAGCGCCGCAGCAGAAGCAGATCGCCTCATTGTCCAACATCAAGGTCGGCGCTACGGGGTCGGCCAAAAAGGAGATGTGGCGATTTTGGGAGACTGGTCGTGTGACGGTGAGGTCACCTTGGCTCTGCTGCAACGAACAACGGGAACGGTTGCCGTGTTTGCGACTTGGCCTGCGCCTAACGAACAACTCGCGGCCGGCTACGTAACCGTAGTTGAGGGGGCCACCGGCCTTCGCAACGACCCGACTCAAGGTTGCGATCAACTTCGAGTCACCCATCAAACTGGATCAACCCTAATAGAAACGGAGTTTTCATGAACACCCAACGACCACACCCAATGCGCTGCTTGTTATTGTTGCTATTGGCTCTCGCCTGCGCCACATTTTTAATTGAAGTCGACAAGCAGATACCTTGGCCGACACTAAACCTGAGTGAGTTCCCTCAATGGTGGGAACAGCAAGGCACGGCCGTCGCCGCGATTACTTTGTTGCGAGCGCTCGGGACAGCTATCGCTGGTTGGGGAATGCTAATTGGTGCGGCCGGCTTTGCAGCCGGAATTCGTCCGAGCAATCTGCTGACCGGAGTGTGGCGACGAGTGACACCGAAGTCATTCCGCCAGATCCTCGCGGTGACCGTACTCAGTGCTACTCTCGCCGCGCCGCTAGCCGCGTCTGCTAGCCCAATAAGCACTAGCGCAGAGTTCGTAATGGAAGATCTCGGTGCCACATCAACTGCTTCCCGAACCACCCCGCACAGCGCTATCGCCCACACGTTCACTCCAGTCTTGACAGACCTCGGCCCGGCCAACAATGACGCGCTGCGCGGCCCGCCAGCAGTGTCGGGCAGCGCTTTCGGCCCACCTTCAGCAACACCAACGCCAACGGCTAACCTTGAAGTCAGCACGCCCGCCAAATCACAAGAATGGACCGTCGCCCCCGGAGACCATCTGTGGCAAATCGCTAGAAGTGCGTTGCGAGACCAAGGGATCGATGCCAAACCAGCGCAAGTAGCGCAATACTGGCGACAACTAATCGCCGCTAACGTCAACCTACTTGACAACAACCCCGATTTGATTCACCCAGGTTTAGTGCTAGCACTCCCGCAAGTGCAGCCACAAACCTGATCACGAAAACGCAGACTTGATCCGCGAAAACAAACCATGCGGCGGCTCAGCAACGGCCTCACCACGCGCCTCAGCGAACTGGCGCAATAGACTCTCCTGTTCCTCGTCCAAGTCATCAGGCACATCAACCACGATTTCAACTCGCAGATCGCCACGACCTCTACCACGAACATGCGGCACACCACGGTTACGGAACGTAAAGGTAGTGCCACTCTCAGTGCCTCTCGGGATCACCAAAGTCTCAACCCCATCAAGGGTTTGATACTCAACTTCGGCACCCAAAGCAACCTGAGTAAAAGGTACATACAACCCATGCACCAAGTCGTCGCCGTCACGCTGGAACAACGGATGCGGACGCACTCGCACATGCACAAACAAGTCACCGTGCGCTCCCCCACGCATACCCACCGCACCACGACCACCAAGGCGCAGCGTGGTACCATCATCAACACCCACGGGTACTTCGACTTTATAAGTCCTTTGCTGAATGGTTCGACCCAGACCGCCGCATTCATCACACACATTTTCGATCCGTTCACCAGCACCCCCGCAATCGCGGCACGGCGAAGCGGTCACCATTTGCCCCAACACTGACTGACGCACGCGGCGCACCTGCCCAGAGCCGCCACACTCACTGCAGGTAGTCGGGCTAGTGCCAGCTTGCGCACCACTCCCATCGCAAGGTTCGCAACGTACCGCAGTGCGCACATCCACATCACGTTCACCGCCAAACACCACATCGGTAAGATCAAGGTCTATGTGTGCTTCAATATCTTCACCTCGGCGCTGAGCCGCGCGTTGCTGCCCGTGGTCGCCAAATCCGTTACCAGAACCGAAAAACGCTTCGAAGATATCTCCTAAACCGCCACCAAATGGATCGCCAACATTGGGCGTGTCCGTTCCAAAGCGGTCGTAGCGCGCCCGCCGTTCACGATCCGAAAGCACTTCATAGGCCGCGGCAACATCCTTGAACCGTTTCTCGGCCGCCGGGTCGCCGGGGTTCAAATCTGGGTGATGCTGACGTGCAAGTTTTTTGTAGGCGCGCTTGATTTGTTCATCCGTTGCGCTTTTTTCAACACCTAAAGTTTCGTAATAGTCGGCCATCAATTCTCGCTCAACACTGAACCAAGCCGCCGACTAACCACCGCCACAGCTGCCAACGCCTGCACATAATCCATACGTGTCGGCCCCAACACTCCGATCATACCACGCGCTTCTCCCGGCCCCGCGTAGGGAGCGACAACAAGTGAACATTCTGCCAAAGGCTCAACTCCAGTTTCTCCTCCAATAGCTACCCGCATACCACGATCCAACACGTCACGAATTAGCGAAACAACCACGATCTGCTGTTCAAGGATAGCGAGCACATCACGGATTTGTTCAACACCTTCAAAAGCTGCGGCTACCCTAGAGGCACCGCCAACAACGATCTCGGCGCTGTGGCTCGCAGCGCGCAATGCCTCAACCGCGGCACCCAACAGCGGGTCATTCCCGAACACCTGCGGTTCTAGTTCCGCTAGGGTCTTGCCCACCACCGACTCCGCTAAACGCCTACTGGCATCAGCCACGATCGCTCCGGTCAGTTCGGTATCCACCTCAACCGTTCGTTTCTCAACTACCCCGTTGGACATAACCGCCACAACTAAGACCACGTGTGTAGACAAGTCGACCAACTGTGCAGCACGGATCTGAACAACCGCGGCTTCAGGCCCAACTACCACGGCCGCGCAATCCGTCAAAGAAATTAGCAGTTCGGAAGTGCGCGCCAAAACCGCTTCAAGTTCGCCGTTGGCGTTCGTAAAAAAATCTCGCACAATACCACGATCTGCGGCCACCAACGAAGGTGTACGCTGACGCAAAGCATCAACAAAAAAGCGATACCCCTTATCAGTCGGAACACGCCCGGCGCTGGTATGCGGTTGAGTTAGATAACCCTGATTTTCGAGCAAGGCCATATCGTGACGAACAGTTGCCGACGACACAGCCACGCTAGGCGCTTTGGCAATATGGTTAGAACCCACAGGCTGAGCCGTCTCAATATACTGCTGCACAACCGCAGACAGGATCGCTGCTTTGCGATTGTCAAACAGTGTTTGTTGTTCCCCAATCATTATTGAATTGTACCGTTTGGCAATCGCCCGCAGCAGGGTTTTCAATCTTGGAGTTGCAACGCAGAGATAAAGGCCTCTTGGGGAATATCCACCCGCCCAATCGACTTCATGCGTTTCTTGCCACGTTTTTGCTTTTGAAGCAGTTTGTTCTTTCGGGTGACATCGCCACCATACAGTTTGGCAGTTACGTCTTTGCGGAACGCACGCACGGTGGTGCGCGCAATGATCTTGCCACCAATGGCAGCCTGGATGGGCACCTCAAATTGCTGACGAGGGATTAGTTCCTTGAGTTTCTCGGCCATTTTTTTGCCGTAACCATAAGCGTTATCTTTGTGGACGATGGTGCTGAACGCATCAACGGGTTCACCGTGCAGCAACACGTCAACACGTACTAACGGGTTCACCTCGTAACCATCTGGTTCGTAGTCGAGGCTGGCGTAGCCTTGCGTGCGGCTCTTGAGTTGATCGAAAAAGTCGATGACTACTTCGCCCAGTGGCAACCGGTAAACGATCTCCATTCGTTCGGGTGACAAATATTCTATCCTCACAATTGAGCCTCGGCGCCCTTGACATAATTCCATAACCGTGCCGGTGTACTGCGACGGGGTCAAGATACTTACCGACAGGTAGGGCTCGGCGATACTCAATATTTCTCCTGCGGAAGGCAAATCCGCAGGGTTGGCTACCACCAAAGTGCTTTGGTCGCTACGGGTAATGTGGTATTCCACAGAAGGCGCAGTTGAAATCAAGGAAAGCCCGAACTCGCGTTCAAGCCGTTCACGCACGATCTCCATGTGCAACAAACCCAGAAATCCGCAACGAAAACCGAACCCTAGAGCACCCGAGGTTTCTGGCTCGTAGGTGAAACTCGAATCGTTGAGACGTAACTTCTCAAGCGCTTCGCGCAGGTCGCTGAACTCGTCACCCTCAATCGGATACAATCCCGAAAAAACCATCGGTTTCGGCTCGGCGTAACCGTCGAGGGGCGCACTAGCAGGGTCCTTCTCGGTGGTGACCGTCTCGCCTGAACGAGCTTCACCGACATCTTTGATTCCAGCAATGAGGTAACCAGTCTCGCCTGGGCCCAATCTTTCAACGACTTGATTCTCGGGTGTACGTACGCCAATCTCATCTATTTGGTGGGTCGTGCCTGCCTGCATGAAACGCAGCTTGGACTTGTTGGACATCACTCCGTTGAACACCCGCACAGAGGAAACTACGCCGCGATACTGGTCGAAATGCGAATCGAAAATGAGCGCCTGCAAAGGCTCGTCTGCGTTGCCTTGCGGACATGGCGTGGTTGCCACTAGCGCATCAAGGAGTTGGCCGATCCCCTCACCGGTTTTGGCGGAGATACGCAAGATGTCTTCAGCAGGAATACCTAACACTTGCTCAATCTCCGCTGCGTAGGTGTCGGGTTCGGCCGCGGGAAGGTCAATCTTGTTGAGACAGGCGACTATTTCCATATCGTTCTCCATCGCCAAGTAACAGTTCGCTAGAGTCTGCGCTTCGATACCTTGTGCTGCATCTACTACCAATATCACACTCTCACAAGCGGCAAGCGAACGGCTGACTTCGTAGCCAAAATCAACATGGCCAGGTGTATCAATGAGATTGATGATGTGATCTTTCCACCGTAAACGAACCGACTGGAGTTTGATGGTGATCCCGCGCTCTCGTTCAAGGTCCATCGAATCGAGATATTGAGCACGCATATCTCGCATGTCCACCGCGCCGGTTAGTTCCAACAAACGATCCGCAAGGGTTGACTTGCCGTGGTCAATATGGGCAATAATTGATGTGTTGCGTATCCGCTCAAGTTCCATGCTTAGCCGACGATATCTGAACATCGGGTGGGACTAGGTAATATTGCCCGCTAAACTAACCCCTCGATCAACCCAACAACTAGCAGGTAACAGTGGCCAACATCAAGTCGCAAATCAAACGCAACCGACAGAACCGCACACGCAATCACCGCAATCGGCAAGTCCGTTCCGAGATCAACACCCGTACCCGAGTAGCAATTGACGCTATCGAAACAGACCAAGAGACCGACACTGCTCAGGAATCAGTCAGGCTTGCCATCAAACGCATCGACAAAGCTGCACAAAAAGGTGTGCTCCACAAAAACGCCGCAGCAAGAAAAAAACGCCGCCTTATGCAAAGGCTCAACGCCCGGCACGACGACTAAGAGCCGCTAGCCGCGCCACAAGAACCTCAATCACTAACTCTGGTGGCCAGTCAACGGTGCCGCGCAACTGCAGGTCTGCCTTAGCCAACAACTCGATAGCTCGCGCCAGGGAAGCGAAACCAAGCCTGCGGCTCTGTTGCAGTAGTTTCTTGGCAGGGAACGCCGACCGAGAACTTTTCATTCCTACTAGTTCGGCAGCTTCAACATCGCTGATCGCGCCCACACCATCAAGTCGCAACAGGTTGGCGTAACGCTTGTGCAGTATCGCCAACAAACGAAACGAGGCATCGGTTCGTTCGCTCAGGTTCCCATCGTAGGGAATGAAACGCGGCAACAGACGCAAAGCGGTTCGGGTGTCGCCGCTGTCCACAGCGTCATCTAAAGCCCAAGGAACTGCCCGTCCAACTTTGTCTCCAGCGTAACTCGCTACATCGTCTGCGCTAACTTTGCTGCCCGACCCCAATGCTCCCTCAAGGGTTCGCAACAAACCCACCACGCGGCTGCGGTCTTCGCCAATGAGGGTTTCGATCGCTCGCACCGCGGCACGATCAAAGTTGAGATTGGCTGTTTCCAAATGCTCTTGCAACCAGGCCGAACCCGCTTTGCCTCTTGGAGCCGCAGTGCTATTTAGCGTGCCGCCGGCCACCTCCACAGCTTTCTTGAGCGCCCGCGGCAACGCTGGCATTTTCGACACTTTCGGGTCGATGCCACGCTCCCAAACCATCACCAGATCGGTCGAATCGGGCAGTTTCTCGAGCAAAGTCGTGATTGCATCAAGCTGATCCTTGACTGCTAAACGGCTCAGATGACGACCAACAACAACACGCTTTTCTGTGAAAAGGGGAGGCGTTTGCGCCGCATCAATTAATCGGGCTGCGTTGTGGTCGCCTTGTTCGGTGCGGTAATCGACTTCGCTGAGGGTTTCAAGCATCAACGAACGGTCGCCGTCACCGACCAACTCGTCAACTAGCTTATGCAGCGCTTCGCTGATGAGTACCGCATCGTCACCGTCAATGAGATGTAGCGCCATTAGCTCACTACTTGGGTTGATCGCTCAACGAAACGTTGTTCAACGGCTAAGTTTCGGCGGTTTTGCAACATCGCGCTCATGGTGTCTGCGACCCTACGGCTCGCTGCCACATCATGGGCACGTAAAACACGGCAACCAAGCGCGATCCCCAACGCATGTGCACCTAGCGTGGCAAAACTGCGTTCATCCACTGCAGTGTTAGTTAGTTCCCCGAGAAATCCTTTGTTCGAAGCCGACAAAAAAACTGTAAAACCTAGATCAACTAAGTCGCTGCTGTGTTGAAACAACTCAAGAGACATCGCCGCAGTCTTGCCCAGATCAAGCCCCGCATCAAGCATAATGCGTTCACGGTTGATGCCCGCTGCAAGCGCGGCTTGAGCGCAGTCCCGCAAGTAGGCAACGACTTCGGCGCGTATGTTGTTATAACGAGGTTGCGGGTCGGCGATGCGCGGACCGAGGCGCACATGCGTGGCAACCACCGACGCACCATATTGCGCCACCACCGGCAGGTATTCAGGGTCGGCAAACCCACTAATGTCGTTTGCTACCGAAGCGCCAGCCTTGATTGCTTCACGGAGCACCGAAGCGCGAAAGGTGTCTACCGAGATGGGCAAATCGAAACGTTCCCGCAACTCCTCAATCGCGCCCACCACACGGTCGCATTCCTCGTGAGGAGTGACTTCAGGACCTGGCCCCGCCCTTACTCCCCCCACATCCAAGAAATCGGCACCTTGGCTCACCAACAACTCGGCTTGACGCAAGAAGCGATCAAAATCCCAGTAACGGCCACCATCGAAAAAAGAATCTGGAGTCCGATTGAGGATGCCCATAACCAACGCACGCGTGGTCACATCAAAACGCTGATCACCCAACTGAAGAAACACTTTCCAGACCATACCGCCACTCAACGACAACCGCTAGTTGGCTAGTTCTTCAAGTATCAAAGTGTTAACAGTGCGATTAGTTTCGGTTTAGGTTTTTGGCTGCTTCTTTGTTGAGCAGTACGGTGACTTTTGGGTGGAGTTGGAGCGCCGAGGCGGGCACATTGGCTGTTACCGGCCCCTCAATCGTTTGTGCTATGGCATCGGCTTTCGCCGCTCCGCAGGCCAGCAACAACAACTCCTCAGCGGCGAGGATTGTGGCAATACCTTGAGTAATTGCTTGAGTTGGAATTATTTGGTTAGGAGGGAAGAAGTGGGCGTTATCCGCCTGTGTTTGGTCGCTCAAATCAACAACCCGGGTGACGCTATCGAACGAAGAACCCGGTTCATTGAAAGCGACATGGCCATTCGAGCCGATCCCCAAAATCTGCAAACCGATGGAAGCGGTTCGCACTTTCCGTTCATAACGCACGCATTCCGAGCAGAGATCCGAGGCTTGCGGGTTGGGGCTAGACAACGAATCGCTACCAATGTCCACATGCGTTGTGAATGAGTGGCACACAACAGAACGAAAGTTGTTGGGGTCTCCGGTTTTTAAACCGATGTATTCATCAAGAAGAAACGCAGTAACACCACGAAAGCTCACCTTCCCTCGCTGATAACGGCTCACTAACTCGCGGTAAAGATCTTCGGTAGTTTTGCCAGTGGCCAAACCCAACGCCCGTGAACCTGAGCCAGAACCAGAACCAGAAACGAATCGGGTAACGAGGTCTGCTGCTTGCTGGGCAAGAATCGCAGGATCTTCACAAACAACAATTCTCATAACCGCGCAAAGCAATGAAAGTTCACCGCAAGTCGCCTGTTCCTGCGCTGGTTCCGCAAGCCACGGCAGCGCCGATGATGCCGGAGTGAATCCCACTACGGGCCACAGAAATTGGTTTCGAGAGTTTGAGTTTTGAAGAATAGCGATTGAAGTTGTCGCTGAGCCCTCCTCCAACAATCCATCGCGAAGGGTTCAGAATCGCTTGAAGTTCGTCAAAAAAGGGTTGCGCTCGGATAGCCCACTCAATAGGCGTAAGCGATTCGTTTGAGATGACACGACCTGAGGCGACTTCCTCGAAACGCCCGCGCGAACCGCTGAGCCCACCTAGTTCGGTGTCGGCGACTAACGTGCCGTTATACAACAACGCGCTACCAATCCCAGTGCCAAACGTCAACACAATGATAAGGCCAGAGGTAGCGAGGTCGGTTTGGTTATAAGCCAGTTCGGCTAACCCGACCGCATCGGCATCGTTAATCAGCACGGCGTTACCGCCATTGGCGGCGCGCAACCCGCTCAGGGCGTCTGTTTGTTCCCACGAAGCGCAAAGGTTTGGAGCGTGACGCAAACTCGATCCGCTGATTACACCGGGCAAAGCAATTCCGACTGGCCCATTCCAGTTCATCGCAACCGCGATACGCCGTGTTGCCGCAGCCACATCACCGGGGTTGGCCGTGGGCGGGGTTGGCTCAACCAAGACTTGACCATTCAACTTGCCCGCTTCAATATCCACGATGGCACCTTTTATGTTGGTGCCTCCAACATCGATCCCAAGCCACAAAGCAACGCCTTCAGCTCGCCGCTGTTGCGGATTGTTTTGCTGGTTAAGGCCGCCGATCATTGAGCGAGACCGTCAGTACGGGAGCCGGTAATGAAAGCAACAAGGTCGTCTTTGCTGACTAAACCAACGTCTACGTCTGCGGTTTTGCGACCTTGCCGCAGCACAACAGCGCGGTCACACACTGCCGTTACCCGGTCCATATTGTGTGTGATCAGGAGCACCGCCACACCTGAGTCTCGCAAACCTCGGATCAAATCAAGGACGCGTGCCGCTTGTTCAACACCAAGCGCCGCGGCTGGCTCGTCGAGCAAAACGATTTGCTGTCCCCAAGCTACCGCCCTACCGATTGCAACTGCTTGGCGTTGGCCGCCGGAAAGTGCTGCTAAGGGTCTTCGCAAGGAGGGGATACGGATATCGAGACGGCTAAGGATTTCTGAAGCTTCTCGGCGCATGCGTTTCTTGTCGAGCACCCCGAATAGCCGGCCGAAGATTCCGCCACGGGTGTGTTCACGGTTTAGAAACAAATTCTCCACCACATCAAGAGGGTCGATCACGGCCAGCGTTTGATGGACGGTTTCGATGCCCAGTCTTCGTGCAGCTTTCGGGGAGGAAACAGTTTGTTCAACACCGTCAATGTTGATCGTTCCACTGTCAGGCAAATGCACGCCAGAAATGCACTTGACTAAAGTCGATTTACCTGCGCCGTTATCCCCGAGTAACGCCGTGACCTGCCCGTATCGTAAAGACAAACTCACGCCGTCAAGTGCTTGCACAGCCCGAAACGACTTGCACAAGTTCGATACTTCAAGCGCACCTACCTCAGCGTTCATCGTTGTGCAGCGTTCATTGTTGGGTTCCGTTGAAGGAAACGGGATCACCAAAACAGTTCCAAACACCCGCAACCTGAGGCTGCCCCTTCGACACGTTCTCAATTCCAACAACGAACGTTCTCGTCACGAAAGCCTGCACCCGAAACCCGAAAACCACCGTAGCCCCCTCAGGCACCAGGCGTTGCCCGCCAAGACGCAACTTTGCGTAATAGTCGATGGCCGCGGCAGCGGGCATGTCCACATCCACTGGGTCGGTAGCAACCTCAGAAGGGTCATTAGCCACGATAGCGCGCACTTGATACTCGCCAAAAACCGGGTCTACATAAAGCCCGCCACCGAAACAAAACGGAGTTCCTTGATGAATATGGGCGACCTCGCTCAAATACAAGACCGCGGGTTTTTCTGGCAGGTTACGCACCGCATGCAACGGCGTGGTGCCGGTCAAGCCGTGGCCCGGTTCCACCTGCGTAGCCCCCGCATCAGCCAACAACCCGAGCACCTCACAAGAAGTGGTTCCAGGCAGGTTCAACTGCAGACACTCTGGGTTCGCCGGATGTTGAGCGACGATCTCAGCAGCTTGAGCCAGAGTCTTGACGTTGTGTGTTGTGCGAACCGCACCCGTCTCAGAAGAAAAAAGCAGCGCTGGGAAAGTAGTAAGCCCAGCAAACTCCACGCCCGGCAAGGAAACGATATGGTCGAGCATCGCCGGCAGGTCTGCCAACGAAACGCCACCCTCATGGCCGTCATAAAACTCGTCTTCTGGATCGAACACCCGCACCAACAACGGTTGCACACGGCCGCGAGCCGCCGCGGCCGCGGCCGTTTCAGCAGCTTTGTTCGCCGAGAAAACAGTCCAAAAGTCGGGTTCCATAATCGCCGCTTCAGCAGCCTCACCCCGAGGCACCTGAACCAAATGACCGAGATGACCGACGCGGTAGCCGTTGCTCGCGATAGGCCGGGCGCAAGCCATATCAACAGCAACAAAACCATCTGCGCCGCCGCGCTGCATAGCCGCGAGCGCGCTTGGCGAACGACCAATCTGTTTGGTCATCGGGTATACCGTCAACCCCAAACCATGCGCTCGTTCACAAAACAAAGCTGTATTGGCTTCAATCGCATCAAGGTCTAGTACGCAACTGTTCGCCGGTATCAAACCGGCTTGATGCAACTCAACCGCCGCCGCAACGAATCGACGATTTTGTTCAAGAAGTGAACGCAAAAACATCTCAACTCTCTTTCTGTTCTCGCATACTCAGCGACACCGCCAAAATGATGATCACGCCTCGCGCAATCAGTTGATCTGAAACCCGCAAACCCATCAGAATCAAACCGTTATTCAACATCGCCATCACCACCGACCCGGCCACAGCCCCAGCAACCGAAGCTCGCCCGCCGAAAAGGTTGGTACCACCAATCACGACCGCAGCTATCACCGTAAGCAACAAGTCCTCACCAAGGTCGTGGCGCCCGACTGCAATTCTGCTAGCCAACAAAACCCCCGCGAAAGACGCTGCCATAGCGCTCACCATCAAAGCGGTAATGCGTATGCGGTCGGTTTTGATCCCAACCGCTTTCGCGGCAAAACGGTCAGAACCCACCGACAGCACGTGACGCCCCCAACGTAAATAGTGCAAAGCGAAATGCCCCAAAATCCCCACCGCAACAGCCCAAAAAAGCAACGAAGACACGGGACCAAAAGAACCCGCCCCGAAAACCGACAAGAACGTGTCGTTACGAATAGGTATTGAACTCAGGTCGTTCCAGTTGCGGGCGATACCGCTGACAATCCCGAAGGTCCCCAACGTCACCAGGAACGAAGGGATACGCACCTTAACCGCAATCATTCCGTTGACCAAGCCGATGAATGCACCAGCGGCAATCGCCGCGAGAGCACCGATAAGGAACCCGTGATCGCCAACTACCGACGCCGCCACCAACGAAGATAACGCTGCCACAGATCCAATCGACAAATCAATCTCCGAGGATGCCAACGCAAAAGACATGCCCACTGCCATCACTGCTATCGGTGCTGATTGGCGACCAATATTGATCAGATTCGATGACCTGAGAAACCCATCGTCATGCAGTAACACTGCGAATAGCAAAAAGATTAGTAGCGCAGCTGCATACACCACAAACTGGCGTGGCTCCACATTTTGTTTCCACTCTTCAAGCCGCGCGCGTGCCCCAGAAGGGACGAGAAGCACGGCGCGCGAGTCTTGATTCACGATGGGTTCCCCAAGTCAAACTGGTTCAGGTTGGTCAGGCTAGATTAGACCAACTCAACCGCCGATGGCCTCAAGAACTTCTTCAGGCGGTTCGTCATTCAAAGACTGACGATAACCCTCCACAATGTTCTCAGCGGTGACACCGATAGCTGGCACAACCACGAAAGCGGGCGCAGGTTTACCGAGCACACCGTAGGCACCCTCAAGGGCCATAGTGCGCCCAAGGTTGTATGCCTCGTCGGCGGCGATACCAACCATGTTGCCACCTTCAACCATGTCTAATGCCACATTGGTGTCAAGATCCATCGTCACCACTGCCACATCGGACGCACCAGCGGCACGTAACGCAGCAAGAACACCGTCAGCCGGACCCGCCGCCCATGGAGTATAAATACCGTCGATATCGGGGTTGCGGATCAGCATAGCTGAAGCGATTTCTTCGGCGCTTTGGTCGGATATTCCCTGCTCAGCGACAATCTCAATGTCTGGATATTTGGCCTGAAGCCAAGACTTGAATGCTTGGTCTCGCTGGTTCGTTACATAGTAGGCAGCATCATGGAAGATGTAACCCACGTTACCTGTGCCACCGAGGGCATCGGCGAGCAGGTCGGCAGCGGTGATACCCATTGCTGCGAGGTCATCGGTCACGATGCCAACGTAGTCTTCGCCATGAACATAGCCCTGAGGAACGTTCGACAGAAACACCAGCGAAACGCCCTTGTCAACCGCGGGCTGGAACGCCGCAGCCCCCGAATCTGGGCCAATCGCCAAACTGATAATAATGTCTGGATCTTGTGCCAGCACGGTTTCCACATCGTTGGCTTGCTGGGCAGCATCAAAATTGGCGCTCGTTTCGGCGATGACATCAATGCCGAGTTCCGCAAAAGCCGCGCGAGCACCTGCGGTCACCGCGTTAACGAAAGCCCCAGTGGTGTGCCACAATAATGCTGCGGTGTATCCGCCTGCCTGCACCTCGGCTATTTCGCTGTCGGTGAGGGAAATCTCGCTCGCCGCTACAGCCGCTTCCCCGGCCGGACCTTGAGTAATCGGTGCCTCAGGTGCCGGTTCGGGAGCAGGTGTCTCAACCATTTCATCGGTGGTGGCCGTTGTGGTTGTGGGCGCTGGCGCTGCCGTGGTCGCAGGCGTCTCCGGCATTTCATCGGCGGCGGCCGATGTGGTTGTGGGCGCTGGCGCTGCCGTGGTCGTAGGTGTCGACGAAGTGCTGCTGTCGTCACCGCATGAAACAGCGAAGACGGCGAACACCGCCAACAGCGCCACGAAGAGTAGCCACCTTGGATTTTTATGGTTTTTGGTTGTCATGGTCCCCTCCTTTGGGTCCAGTTATGGATCGGTAACCCCGCACCATTCCGCTATGAAATGGGCGAGTGTGCGTGTTGCGGTCACCAGCTCATCAATGTTGAGCCGTTCGAAAGGTGTGTGACAATGAGAAATGTCACCGGGAGCGAAATAAACGCTCGGAATCCCCAGCCCCCGCAGAAACGGTTTCTCCGACCAGTAAGGAGCACCTTCAATGCGGGCCGGCGCACCAGAAACCTCCGTGATGGAACGGGCGAGCGTTGCTACTCCCGGGTGGGCAACGTCTAACTCGTCGGGTGTGCCACCGAAACGATGGTCTCGCGGCGCGCTGAACTCCACGTTGCACTCAACACTGTGTTGTTGAGCGACTTCGTGGGCGATAGCGGCGATCTGTTCGGCTGCGATGTCAAGGTTTTCTGTGGCGAGCACCTTGCGGATTAGCGACAGTTCGAAACGGCCCGGCACTGCAATATTCCCCCCTGAAGCAACCGAGGTCACTAACAGAAATGCTTCCCCTAACAGATCGTGTGCGGGTATTTCGGTCCTCAACTGCTCAGAATATGTCCACAAATTCTCAAGCAGGTTGTGACCGGCTTTTAGTGCGTCTATACCGAGTTCGGGCCGCCCGAAGTACGCGGAGACACCAATCAAGCTAATGTCCGCTATCAAGAAACCCATTTGAGCGGTGTAAATCGCCGATGTTGTGGGTTCGGTATATATCGCGAAATCCGCTTTGGGTGGATTGTCGGTGCGGTTGACAGCGGCACGCATTCCGGCCGATATTCCGCTTCCCGGTTGCCCCGATTCTTCGTCACACACAAATAGTGTCGACACGGTTCCAGCGGGTGCCAAGCCGGCTCGCCCGAATGCTCGGAGTGCTTCGATGATGGCACAAATCCCAGCCTTTTGATCCGCCACGCCGCGACCCCAGATAGCTCCGTCGATTATCGGTGCGGCGAATGGGTCGGCTCGCTTGGTTCCTTGCCAGTGTTCGGTCCAGTCTTCGGTAGCTACGGTGTCGAGGTGCCCGGCGAGTAGCAGAGACCGCCCCGCCGGTGCAGCGCTTGGGTTACGGTTTGGGTTGGCGTTTTCGTTGGCGTTTGGGTTGGCGTTTGGATCGGAACTTTCGTTTCTGCTTGCCGTTTCGCCATGCACATTTGGCCGCTTCGGGGCACATTCCACGAGTTCGGATTTCACGATCACGGCGGTTTGACTGAGTTGCTTTAACGCCCAGCGAGCGAAGGCTTCTTCGTTTGGGGTGACGCTCGGTATTCGTACCGCGTCACGCACCAGTTCCACGAGGGCATCGCTGTCAACGGCGTTGGCGACCTTCGCGGAAGCGTTCATCTGCGCTGGTCTCCGAGTATTTCTGGCACCAGCGTTTCATGCATGGACCGCAGCGATACCGACACCGCACCCACCAGAGCGGCGCGGCGGCCTAGTGTGGAAGGGGTGAGTTCGGGGGGTGAGTCGATTAGTTCTTCGAGGTGTTGGCGGACTGCGTCCACGAAGACTGGATTGCTGCCCACGCCACCGCCGAAGACCACCCGCTCGGGGTCTGCGATAAGACACAGATGCGATACTGCTAACGCCATTGCGCCAGCAGTTTTGTGGAGAACCGTTTGTGCTGCCTGGTCACCTGTTTTGGCGGCTTGAAAGATCGCCGGTACATCTGCACTAGGGTCGAGGTTTGAGCGCTGTCCGTCTTCTATCGCTTGCCCAAACAACTTGCGGATGGACGGCGCAGAAGCTACGTCTTCAAGCGTCACCGGCACCGCGTTGGGGGCAGGTAACGACAACAACAATGATCCGACCTCACCTGCTGATCCAGTTCCGCCCCTATAGAGGTCACCGCCAACCACCATGCCGAGGCCGATACCAGTACCCACCGAGATTGCAGCGAAGTCTCGGTCGGTTTGGTCGGCGCTGATTTGCGTGAGTTCGCCTAAAGCGGCAAGATTAACGTCATTTTCGATGTGGACACGACCCTCCATACGGTCAGTGAGGAAGGCGTGCGGTGCTAGCTCGTCAAATCCGGGAAGGTTGAGTGCTTGCTCAACTCGGTCTTGGGCTCGCCGGTAGATACCAGGTACACCGATGCAAGCGCAACTAGGCGGACTATCAAAGCTCCGCAACATTTCGGTAGATGTGTCAATGAGCCGGGTAAACGCAGACCGGGCATCGGCACCGGTTTCTATCTCGCGTTCAGTGACGAGGTTGCCGAACAAGTCGGAGATGCCAATCAGCATTTTGGTGGCACCAACGTCGGCAACTAGGGTGTGGCGTACTGTGGGGACTAGTTCGTAGAGAGCCGCCGGGCGGCCAAGCGACCCCAACTTGGGGCTTTCGGTAGCGACCCGCACCAAACCTGCGTTCTCCATGTCAGACATCAGTGCCGACACGGTCGGTTTGGAAAGACCAGTGGTTCGAGCGATCCCCGCTCGTGACATTTGTTGGGGATGGGCTGCGAATAGCGCGTCTACAATCCGTTGGCCGCTAAGCAACCTCAAAACACCAGAACCAGACGCTTCATTCATATTGTTAGTAACGTTACCTTACTAAAACAAAAATGTCAAACACAAATTCCTAGACGCTCCTGAAACGGCTAAACTTTGGGTATGAATATTGGAATCGTTGGTGCCACGGGGCAGGTCGGTGGGGTTGTTCGCACTCTCCTACACGAACGAGACTTTCCAGTTGACACGCTCAGACTCTTTGCGTCGGAGCGTTCTGCGGGCACGATTATCACCTTCAACGGTGAACCGCTGATTGTGGAAGACGCCACCTCAGCAGACTACAACGGCCTTGATATTGTCATCTTCTCCGCTGGTGCTGCGCTAAGCCGTGAACTCGCCCCGAAAGTGTCGGCTCAAGGCGCGGTCGTTATCGACAACTCGTCTGCCTGGCGCACGCACCCCGAAGTTCCCTTGGTGGTGCCTGAAGTAAACGCCCACGCCCTGCACTCAATCCCCAAAGGTATTATCGCCAACCCCAACTGCACCACGATGGCCGCAATGCCAGTAATGAAACCGCTCGCCGCTGAAGCCGGCCTCAAAGCGATGGTAATATCAACCTACCAAGCGGTTTCTGGGGCGGGCTTGTCGGGAGTACATGAACTCGACAGTCAAAATCAACAAGCAGGCAACGCCGCGCCCGACCTCACCTACGACGGCGCTGCCGCTCCCCTAACCGCAGGGCAGAACTTCTCTGAACCGATTGCGTTCAACGTGTTGCCCCTCGCCGGTGCGCTTGTGGAAGACGGCAGCAACGAAACCAACGAAGAACAAAAGCTCAGAGACGAAAGCCGCAAGATCCTCGAACTCCCCAACTTGGCGGTGTCGGGAACTTGCGTGCGGGTGCCCGTTTTCACCGGGCATAGCCTCTCGATCAACGCCGGCTTCAGTTCCCCGATAACCCCCGAACGCGCCTATAAGTTGCTAAGTTCAGCACCCGGTGTGGTGGTCGAAGAAGTCCCAACGCCGCTGAAATCGGCTGGCAAAGACTCCTCATACGTGGGCCGTATCCGCCGTGACCCAACAGTGAGCAACGGTTTAGCTTTGTTCGTCTCCGGCGACAACCTCCGCAAAGGCGCAGCCCTAAACACCATCCAAATTGCCGAAACGCTAATCTCGCACAAATTTTAGGCGCGTTGGCAGCCGCGATAAGGCACAATAACGGTCGATGTCTGCTTCAAATAGGCGGTGGGTTCTCGGTGTTGATACTGGCGGAACTTACACCGACGCGGTTCTCTATAGCGAACACCCAAACATGTTGTTGACCAAAGCCAAAGCACCAACAACCCACGATGACCTAGCGGTCGGCATCACCGAGGCAATCAAGAGCGTTCTCGCCGCTGCCTCAATCGACCCGCAAGAGATCCGTTTCGTGTCGCTGTCGACGACCCTGGCAACCAACGCCCTAGTGGAAGGTAAAGGCCGGCCCGCAGCTCTAGTGATGATCGGTTTCGAGACGGCAGTGCTTGACCGAGGCGGTTTGCAAGAAGCCTTACTGGGCAACTCTTTGGTGATGGTCAACGGTGGCCACACATCCCATGGCAGCGAAGCCGAGCCCCTTGATCGGGAGGCGCTTGCCGCAGCAGTGGCCGAGGTAGCTCCCGGCGTTGACGGGTTCGCAGTAACCTCTCAGTTCAGTGTGCGCAATGCCGACCATGAACTTGCCGCCCGAGAAATAATTCGTGAGCTAACCGGTTTGCCGGTCACTTGCAGCCACGAACTCGCAGACGCATTAAACGGCCCGAAACGGTCGGTCACGGCCCTGCTGAACGCCCGCATGATCGCTCTCATCAATGAGTTAGTGACCACCACCGCTGACGTGTTGGCAAAGCAAGGGATTACCGCACCGATAATGGTGGTGCGTGGTAACGGCTCGCTGGTATCGGCAGACTTTGTGACCGAACGCCCGGTGGAGACGATCTTGTCTGGCCCGGCTGCAAGCCTTATCGGAGCGGCACATCTCGTGGGCACCCAAAATGCGCTGATCGCGGATATTGGCGGCACCACCACCGATATCGCCGTGCTGCGCGACGGGAGTTTCGATTTCGATGCTAAGGGCGCAACGGTTGGTGGACATCAAACTATGGTCGAAGCCGTGGCGATGGCCACTCATGGGTTGGGTGGCGACAGTGAAGTGTTGCTAGCGGATCGCGCTCGTGGGGCTGATCTGCTGGTCGGTCCGAGGCGGGTGGTTCCGCTGGTGGTAGCAGTGCAGCATCATCAAGAACCGTTGATGGCAGCGTTGAAGCGCCAACTTGATGCTTACACCTTGCCCCAAGAGTGGAGTGCAGTGTTCGTGCAACCAACAACGCGAGCCGCTCCTGCACCGGTCGACCCCATCGAGGAGCGGTTGTTGGCGAAAATCACCGACTCGCAACCCGCAACCGATGTTGCTCACGGGGACGCGAGTATGTCTGCCGGGGAACGTCGGTTCGTTGCCGCGGACACGGTCGTCAACGGCAGTCGAGAAGCGTTGGCGATGCGACGCTTAGCTGCTCGTGGGCTGGTTCGGTTGTCGGCATTCACGCCCACTGATGCTGCCCATGTGCTCGGCACTCAAACCACGCATGACCCCGCCGTTGCTCACGCTGCTGCGAAGGTTTGGGCTCGGCGTTGCGACCATCGCGGCAAACCGATTGCGGCCACTCCGAAAGAATTTGCTGAGGTGGTGGTCGCCAAGTTGGTTCGGTTATCGGCGGAGCACCTGCTCGCAATGGCCTTGGTAAGTGACGGACTACCCGCTCGTGCTGCGTCTAGCGAGATCGTGAACGCCGCGCTTGATGCCCAGTCGCGAACCGCCCAGATGCGCACCGCCAATCCGCACACCGCCAAATCGCACACCGCCAAATCGCACACCGCCAAATCGCGCACCACTAGATTGCTGGCTGGTTTGGGCGTACCTTTGGTGGGCCTTGGTGCGCCCGCCGCTACCTATTACCCAGCGATTGGCCGCTTGCTTGACGCTGAGGTTGTGATACCCGAACACGCTGATGTGGCAAACGCGATCGGAGCCGCTGTCGGCAGGGTGCGGTTAAGTCGGCGGGTGACGGTTTCGTCGCCGAGGCGAGGGCTTTTTCGGGTGCATGGGGGACGCGAACCTGAACCTTTCGTGGATCTGGAAACTGCTAAAGAAGCCGCAATGGCTTCGGCTCGTTCGGCAATTGCTGAGGCGATGGTTGCTGCCGGCGCGCCCGAATACGAACTCGAAACGCATTGGGAAGAGAAATCGGTTGATATTGGCGACCGCAAGTTGTTTGTGGAGGGAATCGCCAAAGCCACTGGTATCGGGCCACCGCAAGCGCATTGAGCGAGTTGCGCCTACACTAAGGGAATGCCTGTCAATGAGTCCCTTGAAAATGAAATCATCAACCGCGTCACCTGGAAAATCCCTAATGCTTTGGCTTTGGTGGGGTCGCGCGCCGGCGATGAACGCAATGCTATGACCACGAGTTGGATCACGCAGTTGTCGATGGAGCCCGTGTTGATCGGCATCGGGGTGGACAATTCTGCGGTTACCCATCGTTTGATTAGTGATGGGGGTTCGTTCACGGTCAACTTGTGGGACAGTCAAGACACGCGAGTTTTTGTGAAGTTTTCAAAGCCCGCTCGTGATGACGGCGACACGCTCAACGGCCGTCCAGTGCGGGCTGGGCTTAGCGGCGCCCCCATTTTCACTGAGGCTATTGCTTGGATGGATTGCGAGGTTCGCCAAGCGCTTGATTTAGGTACCCACACCTTGTTTATCGGCGAGTTGGTGGACGCGGCGATTGTGGATGACACCAAACGCTCCGCCTCAATGGACGATACTCGCATGAAGTATGGTGGCACTAAACGCCACTAATATTGAGTTATGTTGTTTCGTCGATAGGAGGTTCTGATGCGAGACGAGGCGTTTTTGAGGCGTTGGGTGCGGGTGGCTTGCGGGGTCACGATTGTTTATTCGCTGGTGATCGTGATTATCAGGTACACCGCGTCCGAGGGGGAGCCGGGGAGTCTGCGTATTTCTTTATCTCTGGCTGCGCCGTTCGCGGTTGCTGCGGTGGTTGCCCTGATAGCCCAATCGGCTAACCGAGGACATTTCGTGATGGCCGCTGGTGCGGGCATTATCCCCGCGGCCATGATTTCTGTGGTTGCTTGGCCGTTGTGGATTCCGGCAGTTGCCTTGCTGTTCTTCGGTTGGTATCAACTCTCAACAACGCGGGTATTGATACGCGACTTTTTTGCTGGTGCTGTCGTGACGGCAGGGATCGTCATGGCGATGGTCGCTCTTTTATATTTCCGTGACCCGATCGAATGGCAAGACGGCACCGTTGAACAATATTCCAACAACACGATTACCGCCTCAGAGTCGTTGATCTCGGCCTCGTTCCTCGGCTTAGTCGTAATCGTGGCACTCGCTACAGCGCGCCCTCGCGCATCCGAAATCTAACGTTAACCATCTAGCCCACCGACGCGACTATATACCGAACCGTCAGGTCATGGCGGTTCGCGTTCCACGCTCAAACGCAACCGGGGCTGCACCTTCTCAAAACGCAACACTAAGTCGTCCACCTCAACCACCTGCCCAACCCGCACCGTTCGTGCGCCCGGCACCCGATGCATCGGCGGTGCCGCAATCGCCAGAGGCCCGTAGCGCTCAACGAGAGACAGAACAGCTTCAGCATCAAACCGGTCGCCGTCAAGTGCCACAACTAGCTTCGGTTTTTTGGCACCACTCACCCGTAAAGACTCGATCAGCGCCCGTTTAGGTGGGTTGTCAAGCACCAGCAAAAGATCGCCGTTTTGGGCAACGATCGCCCGCGATTTACCAACTAAACGGTGTTCCCCCACAGTCAGCGTCGGTGCCGCAAGCAGCGCCGCGACTGCCACGAGTGAGGCAACCGCCCCGGCCAGAATAGCCAGCGGACGCACCCTTACCATCGCCAACAACGCCGCGCTACCAAGCAACAACAAAGAAACTAGACCCAACGTTGCTTGAGGGCCTAAAGCGGCCCGTGAAGCCACCCCACCAATCCACCAGAGCATCGCTCGGGAAGGGAAATGTGCAATCTCAGCCACAACACCACCCATCACCCCAGCGAATAAACCACCCGTGCAACCCCAAACCATCACCGCCCCCGATACCGGCCCGGCCAACAAATTGGCTGGCAGCGAGGCCAACGGCAACGCCCCAAATAAACCCAACAACAATGGCGACACCGCTAGTTGTGCAGCCGCCGTAGTCGCAAACGGCACCCGCAACCAAGCGGGCCCCACTAAACGCTCTCCCAAAGGTGCCGACCACCAGACGATCCCCGCAGTTGCGGCCACCGAAAGTTGAAAAGCCACTAACCGAACCAGAAACGGGTCGATCAACAGTAACGCCGCCACAGCACAAGACAAGGCACGTTTGCCATCAATCGGGGAACCCATAACAGAGCTACCAACACCAGCACCAGCCATGGCTACGGCACGCAACACCGAAGGCTCAAACCTAGTTATGACAGCAAAAATCAACAAAGTAGCAAAGAGCCACAAGGCCCTAAAAGCCGGACGGAAACGACCTGCGAGAGGTGCCACAACCGCAAGCACAAAGGCCACGTTTTGACCCGAGACCACCAGCAAATGCCCCAAACCAGCAGCACGAAAATTATCGGCAACAACAGCAGTTTGACCTCGATCATCGCCGATGACCATGCCCAAAAAGATCGCTTTGTCAGCACGATTCAACGAATCCGCGCCATTGACTAAAGTGCGGCGAACCGTGTTTGCGAATCGGTTGACTGGTGACCCGCTTTGTTGACCATCAACAGCCGTGACTGTCAACCTGCCGACCACATGACGCCAACGCGAATAGGTGTCGTCAGCGCTAAGAGGTTTCAATCGACCGAGCAAAAACAACCGTTCTCCGGCCAGCGCATCATCAAGTCGTGCCGCAACGGCGCCGTGTGCTATCGCGGTGAGCCGCCGCGAGCCATCACGCACGGTGACGACCGCGCCCACCAAACCCACTGGCCGAGGGTCGTCAAGCAAAGTCACCCAACCAGAAAACATTTCGTCGACCGGTGGGTCAAGCGCCCGCAATGACGCATCCCCGCGGCTACCCACAACGACGAAAACCAACAACAGCACAATAGCCATGTGTCTGCGCCAAGCAGCCAGCAAAGCCAACGCAACCAAACCCGGCAGCGGTACCGCCACCATCCACCAAGCCCCCAAAGCCGCAGCCAAAGCCACTAGATGCGCGTTCACACAGTCACCAAGGGAGCTAACTGCTCCAATTTGGCTTCACCAATACCCGGCACCTCAAGCAGGGACTCGACACGACTGAAGGCACCGTGTTCGCCGCGGTAACCAATAATCGCCGCAGCAATACTTGGCCCAACCCCAGGCAGAGTTTCTAACGCAGCGAGGTCAGCCGTGTTGAGGTTCACTAACGCGTCAACTTTTGAGCCGCCGAAGTCACCGGGATTCAGCGGTACCGGTTCTGCCTCACCAATGCTCGGAACCCAAACACGCTGCCCGTCATTTAGCGGTGCTGCCAAATTCAGCCGTGAGCGGTCGGCATCGGCAGCCAGACCTGCGGCAGCGTCAATCGCATCGTGTACCCGAGCGCCTGGGGCGAGTTCGTGAACGCCGGGGAACAACACGGCCCCATCAACATGAACAATAATCCGCTGTGCCGCGAGGGAGGTTATTGTGGGTTGCGCTGGCACGCCTTCGGCGGTTGCTACGCTCGGCAATAGTTCTTCAACTTGCGGGGTTTGCGGGGAAGCTAAAGCCCACCATCCGCCGAACGCCGCAGCAGCAACCGCGGCTACGCCCGCGACAAGGCCCCAGATAGTAACCCCGAGTCGGTCCGCAACCGAATCGATCCATCGTGTAATTGGTTCCGCCCTGCCCATGCCCACCGAGCGTTGTCCTTTGAAATGCAGTTTTGTTTTCTGGGGGGAGGGGCTACGCCGAAGCGTGAAGTAACACTATCCATTAAATAAGCAACAAAGACAACCCCACTGCAAGAAATTAACTTGACTACATTCCCAAGGTCGGCGGCCGCCATCGGTGGTTGTGACATGCCTGCCATAATGGTCGGTGATTAGTTTGTGTTGGGTGTCAGGACATGTGCAAGGTTCGGGAGCGACGATTGTGGTGTCATGTCGAAACGTCGCGCAGTTATTTTGTCAGTTGTTTTAGAGGGCAGGTCTCAGGCCGAAACAGCCAAGGAGTGGGTTGCGTCTGACTTCGCGCGACAGATTCTGAGTTTTTCTACGCTATATCGGGCGGGATTGGTGGTCTTAGAAAAGGAGGCTGCACCCGATGGGTTCTCAGCAAAGAAGCTACAAGAAGTTTTTGACTGAGGAGCAGAAGTACGATTTCTGGGTACGGATCCTTTGTGGGCAGATCTCCGCCTAGGCCGTCGGTCTGCCCCTTGAACGAGACATTTCTCTGCGGATGCTGCAACATCACACTTCGGAGGTCTTCCATCGGTAGTACAACGACCTCGATATCGTGGCCGTCCACATCAAACCGCTGGAACCCTCCGGTTCAGCCTCTTCGGCGAAATGTGGGCAATAATGACTCGGTGACAACTCTGAACAATGTGGCGTGTCGCAGCCGACGGTGTCGCTCAACCTCTCGACCACGGCCGCATTTCGGGGACTCGCCTAGAACACGGCCGCGGCGCGCGCCGCCGCGGCCATCGCGGCCGCAGCGTGCGCGTCGACAGAGTGTCCTGCGCTGGCCCGCGTGTCGAGTTGGTGGACCGCATCCCACGCAGCCTCGGCCGCCGCTTTTGCGGCCTCGGCATGAGTCCGAACCGATGCCGCTGCCTTCACAACGCGATCCGTGGTCTCTGCGTCGATTGTTCCCGCCTTCAGTGCGGCACGCGCATGCGCGGCATGTGCATCCGCAGCGTGCGCGTGGGCTTCGGCAGCGCTCTGCGCACCGACGGCAGAACGTGCATAGGGCTCGGAGTTCGAGTGGGCGTGACACAGATTGTTCGCTCGAGGATGACAATGCCGATCGGAACCGACTGTCTTATGATCCGCCGCTATGTCGGAGTGGTAGCGAGAGAGCTGGCTGCTGATATTGGACTCGTCCGCTGCAGCCTCTGCATCGGCTGCATCGGCCACAGCGGCCGGGTGTGTGTCCGCGATCGTCCTAGCAGCACGGGCAGCATCCGCGGCTGCCGCTGCGCTCGCCTCGGCGGCACTCGCGGCGCGATCGGTTTCAGCGGCGATGTCGGCGGCCGACGGCAACGGCGGAGGCGGAGGCGGAGGCGGAGGCGGAGGCGGAGGCGGAGGCGGAGGCGGCGGAGGCGGAGGCGGCGGAGGCGGCGGAGGCGGAGGCGGAGGCGGAGGCGGAGGCGGAGGCTCTTCGTCGGTCGTCGCAGTCTGCTCGGGAATCGCCGTTGTTATCGGGTGTCGCTTGTCGTATCGATAAAGGAACGTGATCAGCTGAGCTCGTGTCAAGTCTTGATCTGGCGAGAATGTCGTCGGCGATGTGCCGGTAGAAATGCCCGTGTCCGCCAGCCAAGCCACAGGAGTCTGCTGCCACTCCGCAAATACATCGGTGAAACTCCCGGATTGCGCGCTTGGCTTCCCGGCAATCCGCCACAAGAGGGCAGCGATCTCGCCACGCGTCAATACCTTTCGGGGTGAGAACGTGGTGGTCGAAGTGCCTGTCGTGATACCCCCGTTGAACAGCCACGCCACCGCATCCGCGTGAATCACGCCCACATCAGTGAAGCTATGAGGTGCTCCCCTTGGCTGGCCGTTCATCCGCCACAACCACAAGGCAGCTTCTCCGCGGGTTGTGGGACGCTCGGGCTCGAAACGGTCGCCGATAATCCCCGTAATGTTGTTGTCCGCCGACCACGCAACCGCATCGGCGTAGTACCGGTCTTGTTCAACGTCAACGAAACCGCCCTCGGCACCAACAGACTGAGCCGTCACCAACGCCACCACCAAGCCCAGCAACGCCACCAGCAAACCACGCGAACCACCGACCACTGCCCGCTTGACCTCGTTCAATACCCGAACAAGCGCACACACGCGAATCACCCTTTAATCGTATCTCAATGTGGCGTGTAACGTGCGGCGCGGTCACCGCTGCCGTAAACATCGCAGCCGCTGCGATACCGCTAAACGCAGCGTACTGGGGGATTACAAGCCTTTGACGCTGCGCCCCCGAAAAGCAGACTACCGCAGCGAAGCTGGCTACTGGGAAGGCGACTTGGTGATCGGCACCAAAAACGCTAGTGCCGTCGCGAGACGCGTTGAACGCGTCAGCCGCCACACCTTGATCGTGGCGTTACCCGCCGGATACAGCGCCAACAATGTAGCCGCCGCGGTCAACGCAGCGCTGCGATAACGACCCGCTGAACTAGTCAAAACCCTCACCTGGGACCAAGGATCAGAAATGGCTTGCGGACACACATCGAACACAACTGCGAATTTGAAGTGTTCTTCTGCGAACCGCTATCGCCGTGGCAGCGACCCAGCAACGAACAAACCATCGGGCTGATACGACGCTGGCTACCCAAAGGCACCAACCTCAACCCTATCCACCTCGCGCTCATCCAAAACACCCTCAACCATGTGCCCCGCAAACTCCACAACTGGAAACCAGCACAACACATCTAGACTACACTCTGACGTTACCACCGCTAGAGCTTGCCCACCTTCGCCGGTGACAAAAGGAATGCGAACAATGCCAGAACGAGCGTCACAGAACCAACGACTCGAGACAACCCGAACCGACATGTCTGTGTCGTTTCTGCCCGCAGTTTGTGGACCGAAAGTGCGGTTGGACTAGGCATAAGTAAGTCTCCTAACTTTTTGAAATGACGCACGAACAAAGGGCACTCCTTTTGTTTGTTAACCTTTCTAACTATATCGGCGGCGAACGCCAACGACTCTGAAAATAAAAATTGTGGGTAGACGCGCAAGAGGCCCGGGTTGGTGACCCGAGCCTCTCAACACAAGCCGTTAGGGCTTTACATCATTCCGCCCATGCCACCCATCGGGTCACCACCGCCCATTGGTGCAGGCGGGTTTTCCTCAGGTTTGTCGGCAACGAGCACTTCCGTGGTGAGCAGCAAGCCAGCAATCGAAGCAGCATTTTGCAACGCCGCACGAGTTACCTTCACAGGATCGATCACACCAGCTTCAATCAGGTCGACCATCTCACCGGTAGCCGCGTCAAAACCAACCGGCCCCGACTCGGCTTCCACACGTTGCACCACAACCGCGCCCTCATGGCCAGCATTGGCAGCAATCAATTTGGTAGGCGCATCAAGCGCCGCGCCAATAATGCGAGCACCAGTAGCTTCGTCACCATTAAGGTCTTGAGCCACAGCATCAACCGCAGACCGGCAACGAAGCAGAGCGGTGCCGCCACCAGCAACGATGCCTTCCTCAATAGCCGCGCGGGTCGCAGAAAGAGCATCCTCAATACGGTGCTTCTTCTCCTTGAGTTCCACTTCGGTAGCAGCACCAACCTGCACCACAGCCACGCCACCAGCCAATTTTGCTAAACGCTCTTGGAGTTTCTCACGGTCCCAGTCGGAATCGGTGTTGTCGATTTCGGCTTTGATCTGCTGCACACGACCCTCCACGTCAGAACGCGCACCAGCGCCTTCCACAATGGTGGTTTCGTCTTTAGTGACCACAACCTTGCGTGCTTGACCAAGCAACGCCATATCAATGGTCTCTAGCTTCAAGCCGACTTCCTCAGCAACAACTTGGCCACCGGTGAGTATCGCCATATCAGCGAGCATCGCTTTACGGCGCTCACCGAACCCTGGAGCTTTCACTGCTACGGAGTTGAAAGTGCCACGAATCTTGTTGACTACAAGCGTTGCGAGCGCTTCGCCTTCAATGTCTTCAGCCACGATCAGCAACGTTTTGCCCGACTGCATCACTTTTTCCAAGATCGGCAACAAATCCGCAACATTGGAGATTTTGCCTTGGTTGAACAGTATGTAGGGATTGTCAAGCACCGCTTCCTGACGCTCTGGGTCGGTCACGAAGTATGGCGACAGGTAACCCTTATCAAACTGCATACCCTCAACAAAATCGAGTTCCATGCCGAAAGTATTGGATTCTTCAACGGTGACAACCCCGTCCTTGCCAACCTCGTCTATAGCATCGGCGATCACCTTGCCAACAGCGGCATCGGCGGCAGAGATCGAAGCGACCTGAGCAACCTTGCCTTTACTGTCGTCAACCTGGACCGACTGGTTGGCCAGAGCTTCAACAGCGGCAGCCACCGCTTTCTCCATGCCCCGCTTGAGACCCATCGGGTTGGCACCAGCGGCCACATTGCGAAGACCCTCACGCACCAACGCTTGAGCCAAAACTGTGGCGGTGGTTGTGCCGTCACCAGCAATGTCGTTGGTCTTGGTCGCTACCTCTTTAACGAGTTGCGCGCCCATGTTCTCGAATTGGTCTTCCAACTCAACTTCACGGGCAATCGAAACGCCGTCATTAGTGATCGTGGGCGCACCAAACTTTTTGTCTAGCACGACGTTACGACCCTTCGGACCAAGCGTCACTTTGACCGTGTCGGCGAGTTTGTTGACACCGACTTCAAGGCCACGCCGAGCGGCCTCATCAAACTTTAGAATTTTTGGCATCGAAACAACCTCAGCTCATTTTCGCGAGCACATCGCGAGCGTTGAGAATGAGCAGGTCTTCGCCTTTGACAGTAATTTCGGTTCCGCCATATTTGCTGTAGACAACTGTGTCGCCAACAGCAACATCAACCGGGATTATCTCGCCGTTGTGGTCTGAGCGTCGGCCCGGGCCGACGGCAATTACTTCACCCTGCTGGGGCTTTTCTTGTGCTGTATCGGGAATTACCAGGCCGCTGGCCGTGGTGGATTCCGCTTCGTTGGAACGCACCACGATGCGGTCCTCAAGGGGCTGCAAGTTCATTCAATCCTCCGAGATCGGTCTTGATTTGCTAATGGTTAGGTCTCTGGATTACGTATAGTGCGTTAGCACTCTAACCCAGAGAGTGCTAACGCTAGATGCGTCGTGGCGCTACCACAACCTCAACTCAAAAACTTTTTCAATTTAGCAAAGATAACGACGGGGATGCGCCGGTGCTAAGCGAAGCAGACCCACACGCTTGCAGACGATGCCAGCCAACAGCAGCAACCATCGCGGCATTGTCAGTACACATCGCTCGGCTAGGAATAACCGCACGCAACCCATCAGCAGCGCACACCTCAGCCGTACGTGCACGCAAACGCGAGTTCGCAGCAACACCACCCGCCAAACAAATCGCACCCACACCAAATTCACGCGCCGCACGGCGCGCCTTCTCCACCAACACCTCCACCACGGCCTCCTGAAAAGACGCAGCAACATCAGCTCTCGCAACATTCGGGTTCTTGCGCACATGGTTAGCTACCGCCGTCTTCAAACCGCTAAAGGAGAAATCCCAACCTTGTTTGGCTAACGCCCGAGGAAAAGCAACCGCGCACGGGTCGCCTTGCGTACTCAACCGATCAATGGCCGGCCCACCCGGATAGCCAAGGCCAATAACCCGAGCGACCTTATCAAACGCCTCACCAGCCGCATCATCAAGCGTGGCGCCAAGCACCCGATAACGCAGCTGCCCCTGCATCAAAACGAGCATCGTGTGCCCCCCAGACACAAGCAAAACCAGCATCGGCAACTGCAAATCCGCGTCCTCTAAGAACGCCGCATACAAATGAGCTTCTAGATGGTTCACCGCAACGAAAGGCACATCACAAACTAACGCCAACGACTTGGCCGCCGACACCCCCACCAGCAACGCGCCAACCAACCCAGGGCCGTGCGTAGCAGCTATCGCATCAATATCTGTGAGTTGCTGTCCGGCCTCGGCCAACGCCGCTGACACTACCGGGATAATCAAATCTAGGTGTGCTCGGCTCGCCACTTCCGGGACAACGCCACCATAAAGCGCATGCAACTCCACCTGACTAGAAACAACAGAGGAACGCAACACCGACCCAGATTCCACAACCGCAGCGGCGGTCTCGTCGCAACTCGTCTCAATCCCCAAGACCTGCGTTGCTTTCGGGGCATCGGTCGGCGCGCTAGCGGTGACTGTCATGGCAACGTAGCTAGAACCTTAGCGAACCGTTCCGCAACCTCGGGTTGGTCAAGATAACGGATCGACATCACCAAAGCATCCTCTCGCGGCTTGCTATAGAAACTCTCGCTAACCCCCAACGGTTGGAAACCAACCCGAGAATAGACACGATGAGCACGCTTGTTGGCCACACGAACTTCAAGGCTAGCACTGCCAGCACCAAGATTTCGGGCGCGTTTCAAGAGCTCAATCAGCAGTCGAGTAGCGATACCTTGCCCCTGATACTCAGCGGCGACACCAACATTACTGATATGTGCAACATCGGCGTAAAAAATCAGCCCAGCATGTCCAACAACAAACTCACCGTTACCCGCTTCGTCACTTCGCTCGGTGCTGGCGATGGCCACCAAATGCAGGCGCTTCGGGTCGGCTAGCTCCTGACACCAAGTGTTAAGGCACCAACTATGACCGTGACCCAGCTCATCTATAGCAACAACCGCGCTGAGGTGTTGGGCAGCCATCGGTGCAATGTGCAGATTAGTGGGCTTGGTCTGAAGCATCGGGTAGAGTTCGTGGCGCGCCACTATGCTGCCCTAACTTCTTGTGGGCACGACAATTGGTTGTGCATCGGGGCCACGCAAATACAGTGGCCTGACTTTGGCGGGTTCGGTGGTTTTGTTGGCCAGCACTGCGGCTACCGCCAACTCAACGCTGGTTTCCGCGCTGGGATAAATCGTTGCATTGTTGGTGCTGAGCCCGGCTTGTGCAAAGATGGCTTGGTACGCCTCAACTCCATCTCCCACGAGGCAAGTGTTGGGTACTTCTTGAGCGAGTTTCTTGGCCAAATCCTCGGGTTTCGCTACCGTTGCTTCGCTGATTGGTTTGAGAGCCGATGTGAAAGCGGCGTGGAACACTTCACCACGGCGCGCATCAATGACTACGTCAATCTGTTCGTAACTGTGCTCGGGGGAACGGATTGCGTGTGCCACCAACTCAAGCGAAGTCAGCGCAACCAGTGATTTATCCAAAGCGTACGCCATGGTTATTGCCGTGGTGATGCCGACCCGCAGACCGGTGTACAAACCAGGGCCAACATCGACTGCTAGCGCATCAATATCGGTGAACGACAACGCCGCCTCGTCGAGGATTTCGGCTATTTGGGGTACCAGCGATTCGGCGTGCTGGCGTGGTTTGTTCGACTCACGTGCTGCCAATATTCCCAGCGGCGTGCCAATGGCACATCCCACCCTTGAGGTAGCACTTTCAATGCCCAAGATTATCGGGCTCGAGTACGTTGGTGGCGTTGGTTGCATTAGTTGCGTTGGTTGCTTCGGTTGCTTCGGTTGCGTTGACATTAGAGACTTGTCCAATCTTCTAAAGCATCGCCTAGCGCGCTGAGACGGCTCCGCCAACGCTCACCAGTGGGTTGGAGCGCAATCAGCCGGTCGTCATCGCGGTCACCAAAGCTGATGCACACCGCCAAGTGGTCGTTTGGGAGCGCCGCGGCGATCCGCTCACCCCATTCAATGAGGGTAACCCCGTCTTCAAGCAACTCGGGAATCGCCAAGTCACGAGCTTCTTGGGTGTCTTCAAGACGGTAGACATCAAGATGGTTGACAACTAGGTCGCCTTCGTAACGGTTAGCGAGTGTGAATGTGGGGCTCGTGACCGGCGCGGCCACACCTAGAGCCTTAGCAAAGCCCTGCGTGAAAGCAGTTTTGCCAGCGCCGAGGTCGCCAGTCAACACCAACAAATCGCCTTCCTCGACAAGCTGAGCGAGCGCTGCAGCTAGACCGACGGTGCCTTCCACGTTTGAGGTTCGGCACCTGAGAGTAGCCATATTCGTTGCATCCATACCCATCACAGGTTAGGCGCATAGAGCCTTTTCTCTATGATTTCTCTATGCAAAACGACGCTGGATTCGTGACGAAAAAAGATTTAAAGATTTTTTGGAACTTTTGGTTGCATTCATAAATATTTCATGTATCTTCGTTCTTGAGACATCAACTCAAAGGCGGATTACAATGTTGCGAATACCACAAAGGCGAACCGGCGGGCACTCCCTCTGCCGAATTGGAGCAGCGTTGCAAGAGTTGCGAAGGCGGTCTAGTGGCGGACTAGCACGCTGCAATGTCTCACCTCGCGGCAGCGATACCTCAAGTAGTTCAAGGCATCGTGTCAGCGGAAACTTCGGCGGTTTGGTGTTGCGGTGTGTTGTAGGAATGCTGAGCATAGTGCTCGTGACTTCTGGCTGCGGTGAAAACGGCATCACGCAGTCAGTTGGGGGCACTGTTCCTACAACCACCGTAGCACCGACAACCCCGACCACTCCCCCATCAACTAGCGCGCCAGCAACCACCAGTGAAGCGACAACGCGCCCCACCGCGCCGAGCACTAGCGCCGTGAGCACCACCACAATGAGCGCGGACCCCACCAGCACCACCACAACGACCAGCAGCAAGGTTTCAACTTCAACCGTGCCGGCCAGCACCGAGGCGACACCGACTACGAGTTCGCCGCCGGGTTCAGCGCCGTCTGCAAACCAGAATTACGCCTCTGCGAGCGTTGAGCAACAGATTTTCGCAACGATCGTCGAGTATTACGATGTTTGGTTAGCAGCTAACAATCCCCCGAATCCCAATAGTCCACTTTGGGATAATGTTGTCGGTTCAAAGCTCGCAGCGCAATTGAGTGCTGAAATCCAAGCCAACCTTGATGCCAAGCGAGGCGTTCGTTGGCCAGAAGATCGGCAAGCGATGGTACGTTTGCCTTGGGTGCTATATGGCGAGGGCCCGGTCTTCATCGTGAACTTCTGTCTGTTCGACAATGTTGTCCATTACGACCTCGCAACCAACGAGGTGCTCGACGACAGCGCGTCATATCGCAGCCAACAACTGACCCTAAGCAATGCTTCGGGACGATGGCGGGTGATCCAGGATTCCTTCGCTCAAGGCACCTTTGATGTTGACCCAGTGACCGACGGATACGAAACGCTACAAGCATGCGCAACCGCACAATAATCATTCTTGCGTGTGTGCTTGCGGCTGCGTTGTTGTGGCCACAAGCCACCACGCACGGACAAGGATCTGACGGCACCGAAGTTACCGAGGTTGCGCAAGGCATCCAAGTCACTGCTGGAACGCAGGGATCGCTAGGGCTGACTACCACACCGGGTCGTCCCGGCAGAGGACCTACCCTGTACTGTGCCTTTTACAACTTCCAGGTAACACCCGAAGGAGTCGAACCCTTATACACTGGGGGGCCGGTCCATATACAACCAAACACACTCTATTTGGTGAACTGCTGGACAGACCGCCAGGACGAACCATATGCGGGGTACCCAATAACTGTAGTAACGGGTCAAAGGTTCAGCGTTCCGGGAGCGGCGGTTGTGGAGAGCGAAGCCGCGCAGTATGCGGTTGAGCATCTCAACTTAGAAGTCCCGAAAATAGTTCTCTCTCCACCGAGTCAACAAATTGTGGGGGTACCAACTTGGTTAGCAATCACAAGCCGTGTTCAATACCCAACAGTGTCTGCGAATGCTGGGCCAGTTTGGGCTTCCGTTAAGGCGCAATTTCGCAGTGTCACTTGGGATCTGGGTGACGGTTCACCTGCGCTGCGCTGCTTCGGTGACTTCAACAAGGTTTGGGACCGGACAACCAATCAACCCCAATCAAGCAACTGCACTTACACCTACACACACAATCGGGGAGCACCATACAAGCTCAGAGCAACCGTTCATTGGGACATTTGGCAACGCACCAACAGCAACCAAAGTTGGCATTTGTGGGGGCCGATTAGGCGCTCTGCATCGATCTCCGTGCCTGTCACCCAACTCCAATCGGCAATCCGTTGAGGATGCCAACTAGCGGAAGTTGTTCAGGCGCTGCCCGATAGCCGCGGGAAGGTCACTCGCAATCAAATGTGTACCCAACTCGGCACCGACAGCGCCATGCACCTGCGCGGCGACGGTTGCAGCATCAAACGCAGCAACACCTTGAGCGAGAAACGCCACCACCAGACCGGCCAAGACATCACCGGTACCCGCAGTAGCCAACGCCGAAGTGCCCGAAGTGACCACCCGAACTTGGCCGCCGGCTGCCGCTATCACCGTTGACGGACCTTTGCGAATCACTGTCACCCGATGCTTCGTGGCAAAATCTCGGGCCGCCCCAATCCGATCGGGGCCGCAATCGCCACCCAAACGTTGCCATTCCCCATCGTGAGGCGTTAGCACCGTTGGCGCGCTACGACCAAACAGCACGTCAAGCAGATCAGCGGTTAGCGCGTCACCATCTAGGACTAGCGGTAGTGGCACGCTAAGCATGGTTTTCACGCTGTGCGGATCGTTGCGTCCCAAGCCTGGCCCCACCAACACCGCACGCACTCGGTCGTCAAGCCCAGCTAAGGCTGTGTCAGCCCAATCAGCGGTGGGTAAAGGTAACACGACCGCTTCAATGGGGCCTTCGTTACCGCGTGCGTTAGGCATCGCTAGCTGAACAATCCCGGCCCCGGCACGCTGCGCGGCAGCAGCAGCCAATGTTGCCGCACCAGTCATTCCCACAGACCCACCAATGACGCGCAAACCCGAGCGCCATTTGTGAGCATCCGCTGATCGCCGCGGCAGCAAAGGCGCGATGTCGCGATCCTCCACCGCGTGAGTGTTGCAAATGCCCAGATCCAAACCGATGTCCGCGAGCCGTACCTCACCGGCCCACCCGCGCCCGGGCTCCAACACGTGGCCCGGTTTGAGCGCTGCGAAAGTCACCGTGCGTTGGGCGCGCAGCGGAACCCCGAGGCGTTGCCCTGTCAAACCATTGATGCCAGAACAAATATCTACCGCCAACACGCGCTGGGTTTGCGCTACCTCCGGAGCATGATATGGGCGTGTCAAACCCGTACCGAACGCCGCGTCAATTAGCAAATCCACGGGGGGCAACAAATCTGGAGCCGCCGCTACCGACAGCACCGAGACACGAACCCCACGGCGCGCCAAATGCTTAGCCGCCACCCGCCCATCAGCACCATTATTGCCCGGACCGCAAAGCACAATCACGCGCCGTCCATAAGTGCCCCCAAGCAAGTCGACAGCTTCACGCGCCACGGCGCGGGCGGCACGATCAATCAAAGTCTCCAGGCTTTCCGACGCCGCAGCATCAATTGCCGCCATCTCCACAGGCGTAACAATTGGCAGCATCGTCAAACCAGAGCCACGACCGCAGCTTGAGCCAGATCTTTAGTATGGCTCAGCGTGACCAAGAAACGACCCGCGCCGAACGCTAGAGCTTTTTCGGCAGCGCCATGGTGTAAACACAATTCAGGGCGGCCGTCAGCAAGATGCAAGACCTCAATGTCACGCATCTTCATGGCCCCTAATCCGCAATTCATCGACTTTAACGTGGCCTCCTTAGCAGCAAAACGCGCCGCTAAACGCGGTAATGGATCGGCAGCCTGATGAGCGTAAGCAACTTCATCAGGTCGAAACAAACGCTCAACAAGCGTGGGGGTGCGTTGCAAAACCAAACGAAATCGATTGATATCAACAAGGTCAACCCCGATGCCAAGCACCTGCACAGTTTAGGTGCGCCACCGATCGGCCAACAGATTAATCGGCATTGTCAACAAGTCGGCCACATCCTCCGTGGCCAAACGATCCTCACGAAACACCTCCTCGGTCTCCACAACCGCGTCATACAAAGCCGAATAACGGTTACGGTAGCCACGCAACACCCCACGGGCCGCCGCCACCGAAAGAGCCGACACAAACCGCACATGAAGCAAAGTGAGCCCCGTAGTGAGATTGTCCTTCAGTTCGGGAATGATGATTACGCAACGGCCATCGGCTCGACCACGAGCCACAAAAACCCGCCGTTCGAGGGCAACTTGGTGTTTGGTGCCGCGCAACCTCGGATACCGATCGGTGCGAGAAGCGATCTGACAGGAGATCCCGGCGCGGTCTACCACAACCGCTGTAGGACTTACCTTAGCGCCCGGCGTAACGCCGCCTGCGTCAACGGTCAAGCCCTCGACGCGGTATCGGGTATGGCCCAGCACCTTCTCAACCGCTGGGTCAAGGTCGGCCAAGGTGCGTAAAGACGCGTAACTCAACCGATCGCGGGGAGCACCCGCAGCCAACGCTGCGAAAGCCAGAGGCACCTGCAACAAAGTCTCATCGGAACGAGAAATCCCTACGGTCACTGTTTTGGCTTGATGCTTGATCGCGTCAATCGGTCGGGTCAACTGGTCAATGCCAACCCGCAGGGCCGCGGCAAGGTCATCGAGGATCACTGCTGGGGTGCCAACTTTGCCGTACTCAAGTTGATACGCCTCAAGACGTGTGGAACCCGCAGCGAAACGAAACAACGAAGCCAGCTTAACTGCGTTTGAGGCTTCGAGATGGCCGTTGTAATCCCCCGCACGTAAACCATCAAAGAAACTCGCGGCTGCTCGCTGCAAAACCGGAGCAACACACTTGAGGGCAGCTTCGCCGCTAAGGTTCGGTTGAGCCGCTGCGCCCTCAATGGCACTGTGCGCTTCACGCAGCGGCTGAGCTTGGGCATCTATCGCCAAAGCCGCTTCATAGCCAAACAAATGACCGGCCATGGTCGACAAGATGAACGCCAAACGACTATCGATTGCTGGCACGTAGAGCACCGCGAGCGCAGCGTCAAAACGCCCCTCACCTTGATCAGCTATCACAATCGGGGCGGCCTTATGAGCACGAAAAATCGCCACCTCTTTGGCCACATCGTCCGCAGTTGAGCCCGACAAGCCCGCGGCGCAAACAACAATTAAAGGCTCCGCAGAGAGGTCTATGTGTTTTTTGTCTTCGGTGGCGTCAACCGACATTGACTTGTAGCAAAGCTCAGAAAGCTTGATGCGCAACTCAGCCGCGGCGATACGGTTAGCGCCGTTGCCTACCATCGCCCAATAGCGGCGGCTTGGAGCGAACTGCTGCGCGGCACTAGCGATAGTCTCGCGGTTGCTCAATACCGTCTCAAGAGCAGGTGCCACATCCTCGATTGCCTCCAACAACTTGCGGCGGTTTTGGCAACCCTCCGTGGGCGACAGTTCATCGGCGATACACACCGCGAGCAGCAAAGAAGCAGCGATCTGGGCATAAAACGCTTTGGTTGATGCCACGCTCATCTCCACATCGCGCCCATCGGAGGTGTAAAACACGCCATCGGCGCGGTCGGTGAGGTCGCTGCCACGACGGTTGACGATGGCGATCACGCAAGCGCCGCGACTACGCACAATATCGACCGTACGGTTGGTGTCGGTGGTAGTGCCCGACTGACTAATCGCCACAACCAACGTGTCGGACATATCGGGGCGCAAGCCAAAGCCCGACAACTCGGTGGCTAGCATCGTTTCGACCACAATCGTGCCCGCCGGCAACAGTCCCCCGAGTGTGACTGTGATGCATTGCGCGGCAATCGCCGCGGTACCCTGCCCAATGATCACGATCCTGTTGACTGTGCCGTTCTGAAAATCCTGACGAACCTTCGGGGGGAAGGTCTCAGGCCCGAGCGACACGCGAGGTCCGTCGCTGCCGTAAATTATCTTCCCGCGCAGAGTTTTGCGAAACGACTGAGGAGCTTCTTTGAGTTCCTTCAGCAAGTAGTGAGGATTATCGCCACGGTCGATATCACGAGTTGTGATCTCAGTGGTTATCACTTCACTCGCAGCAACCGCCAAATCGGTGCCGTCGTAGGCTCGCCGGGTTATGCCCGCTAGTGTGCCTGCGAATTCGTTGTCGAGTTCAATGATCTGGCCTCGGCTAGCGTTGGCGTTCTCTAGGTTTGCGGGAGTTTCGCCATCCATGCGTAGATATTGAGCGGTTTCTTCAACGAGGCCGTACGGTTCGCTCGCCACGATGTAGGCATCTTCAGCCAAACCAACATAGAGGGCTTGACCGCTGCCACGCGAGGCTAATGCCAGCTGCCCGGGGGCGTTCGCGGTATTGGCGGCGATTGCGACTGAACCTTCGAAAGCTGCCACCGTGCGCCGAAATGCCTCAGCGTTGCTGTAGCCCTCAGCTAAGCGGCGGCTCATGATCGAGGGAATGACTTTGGCGTCGGTGCTAATGCCTTTCGCTATTCGCAAACCTTCTTCGGTTATCAGGTCGGCGTAATTGTCTACATCGCCGTTCAAGGCGGCCACAACATAGGGACCATCTGCGCTTGCGAGTTCACTGTTGAGTGGGTGCGCGTTAGGTTCAGAAATGATGCCGACTGAAGCCCACCTAGTGTGCGCCAAAACCATTGCTTGGGCGCTGTCGTTGGCCAACGCTGCGGCCAGAAGTTCGTCTTCGCGGAGTGCATTGCGGAGCGCCGCAGTATTGTCGCCCAACTCGCCGATCTCGTTGGCAACCTTGTAAACCACGCTCAGATGACCATCGACGATGCGGACACTACGCGAAGCGAAAGTTGCGTCTTGACTACGTTGAGCGATGGCCGCGCCAACCCAGGCAGCGTTCAGGTCAAGAGCGTGGCCGTAAACTAGCAGATGCAACCCCGCGGAATCACGCCCTCGAACTTCAAGGCGGTCAAGCGCACTAAGCGCCTGATGAACTGACAAATACGCCTCAAGCGCAGCGGGATGGCGAGCCTGATTACTGAGTTGACTAACACTGCGAGCGGCCCGCAAACGATCCCGCGCGATCGCCCAAAGCGCATCACGGATGCGGTTGAGTTCGAAATTGGCGTGTTGCAGTTCGACGGATTTGAGCGGCGGGTTTGCTTCTAGTGATGCCTCAATTAACTGAATTTGAGCCAAAAATTGGTTGCAACCTTGAGCCAACACTTCAAGTAGCGAAGGGTCTTCCAACATTAAACGCAGCCCGGCAACTCCCCGCAACTGCGCATCAATTTGAGTTAGTTCATCGGCAGCCACCCGCAAACCGTGCAAGTCCGCGTTAGCGGCATAGCGAGCAAAGGATTCCGCTGCCGCCGCAAGTGACCGCGTGATTGCGGAGCGACAGGGAACTGACCGCTTTGTGGGTTGCCGCACAACTGCGATGATTCCGCACATAGACCGTCAGTCTGCCAGTTCGGATCGTTGGTTGCTTGCAGCTAATGAACCTTCTGCGAACAGTTTAACCGCCTCCGCCAAAGCGTCTGCTTCCATTTGCGCTTCGGTCATGGTCTCCGCTTCAACCATCACGCGGATCAGTGGTTCAGTGCCAGAGGGCCTTATCAGCACACGGCCCTTGCCGGCTAAGCGTGCGCCCGCCGCATCAACAAGCGGCGCACAAAGTTGACGCAACGCCACAGTTTCATTTTGGGACAGCAACTTGGGTACGGCAACATTGGTCAACACTTGCGGCAAAGCGGTCATGGCGTTGCTGGCTAGCGCGGCGAGGCTGCTAGAACGCCGAACCATCACACCGATTAGTTGGACGGCGGTGAGCAAACCGTCACCAGTCGTAGCTAAATCACGAAAGATTACATGACCGGACTGTTCGCCGCCAAGCTCCAAGCCGTTGGCGTTCAGCGTTTCGAGCACGTAACGGTCACCGACTTCGGTTTCAACGACCTTAATCCCGGCCGCGTCCATCGCCAACCGGAAACCGAGGTTGGTCATGGTGGTAACTACTACCGTGTTGGCCCTAAGCATGGCGCGTTGGTGTCGGTCGAGGGCACAAATCGCGATTATTCCGTCACCGTCCACAAGTTTGCCGTTGGCATCAACGGCTAGCACCCGGTCGGCATCACCATCGAAAGCCAACCCAACGTCGGCTGAATTTTCGACTACGGCGACCTGCAATGACTTCAAGTCGGTTGATCCGCAGCCAGCGTTGATGTTGTACCCATCGGGCGAATCGTGGATTACTGTTAGGTCTGCATCAAGAGCCGCGAACACGCGTTTGGCTATCGTTGTGGCCGCGCCGTTAGCTAAGTCGATAACGATCTTCAACCCAGCAAAGGTGCGACCATCGATACTGCCAATTAGCGCCTGACAATGGTTGCTTAGCGCTTGGGAGTGTCGGTCAATAACGGACTTTTGGCACTCTTCAGCCAACCCCCGAGAGGTATCACCTGCCGTAAGGTAGCGGTCGAAGCGCCGTTGGATTTCCTGTTGCGATGTTTCTGTGAGTTTCGAACCACCAGCGGCAAAAAACTTCACACCGTTGTCGTGCCAAGGATTGTGCGAAGCAGAAACCACCGCTCCGCCAACTTGGTGGTCGCAGCACCAACGCGCAACCCCTGGGGTCGTGATAATTCCTAAGTCGACCGAACTGCCACCAGCGGCGGCCACGCCGGCGTGCATGGCCCCAACAAGCGCAGCACCCGAAACGCGAGTGTCTCGACCGATCGCAAAAGCGTTGTCGCCAAGGATTTCGGCTGCGGCACGCCCCAAGGCCGCCACTGCTTGTGCAGACAGCACAGTGCGTGTGTCACCACGCACTCCGTCGGTTCCGAAGCGCAACCTCACCGGAGCAGCAGCGGATCAGCGCTTGCTGTACTGCGGAGCTTTGCGGGCCTTCTTGAGGCCGTATTTCTTGGATTCTTTCTTGCGTGGGTCACGGGTAAGAAAACCAGCTTTTTTCAAAGCGTCGCGGTGTTCAAGATCAATTTTCACCAGACCTCGGGCGATCCCAAGACGCAACGCTCCAGCCTGCCCGCTATTCCCGCCACCGTGGATCTTGGCATCAATATCGTACGTTGTTTTGGTGTCGGTAACTCGCAATGGATCGGTGGAGAGCATACGGTGGGTGCGTGACGGGAAGTAATCGTCGAGCGTTCTTCCATTCACAGTTACTTGGCCGTCGCCAAGACGGAATCGGACACGTGCTACGGAACGCTTGCGGCGACCTGTGGACTGCATGATTGGAGCGGGCATTGGGTATTTCTCGGTTCCTTAGTTGTGTTCAGTATTGGCGGGTTGACGCGCCACAGCGTGAGCAATGGTTAGCGGTTGTGGCTGCTGTGCTTGATGTGGATGGGTTGGACCGGCGTAGACTTTGAGTTTCTTGATTTGTGCTCGACCAAGGCGAGTTTTGGGGATCATGCCGGCGATGCTGTCGAGCAGGGTTTGTTCTGGTTTACGGGTTAGCTTGTGGCGGTAGGTTTCGGATTTGATACCGCCGGGGTAACCAGAGTGCCGGTATGCGATCTTCTTGTCGGCTTTACCGCTGGTTAGGACTATTTTGTCTGCATTGACAATAATCACATGGTCGCCAGTGTCGAGGTGGGGAGTGAAACTGGGCTTGTGTTTGCCACGCAAAATGTTGGCAACTTCAGTAGCGAGCCGTCCGAGAACCAAGCCGTCGGCATCAACGACATGCCATTTACGCTGGATTTCGCTCGCTCGTATAGCGGTGGTAGTCACAGAACTCTTTCGAATAATGACCGGTCATCTAGCGACCGGCGAAACAACAAGTTGAACACATTAGGCTACGGCACTTTGAACAAAACGACACAACAAAATCTGACTTCTCCAAATTTCAGCGCCGAGCCGCAGCGCCATCAATCATAATGCGCGCACCACAAAACCAAACCGTGGCTAGGAGCAGGGCTAGGTGCATTGGCACGACTCAACTCACCCAACACCTCACCCATTGCCGAAACGGCGCGCCGTCCCCGCCCAATCGCCACGTACATACCAACTAGTGAGCGCACCATCTGATGCGTGAAAGCACTCGCGGTAATGTCAAACAAGACCAGATCGCCGCAGCGATACCAGCAGGCACGACGCACAGTGCGCTCAAAATTTTGCTGTGGACGGCTCTTGTTAATTTTCGAGAACGACCTGAAGTCGTGGGTACCGAGGATCTGCGTGGTGGCTTGAGACATCGCCTCAAGATCAAGAGGGTCACGAACGTGCCAAGCAAAATGGCGCTGCAACGGGTCTGGCACCGTGCGATTGAAAATGCGGTAGCGATAACTGCGTCCTGTGCAACTGAGTCGTGCGTCAAAGTCCACCGCCGTTGCTTCAATATTGTCAACGGAAATTGTCGGTGCCAACAAACGATTGAGTGCTCGCCGCAAGGCATCCGGATCAAAGCGTGCCTCATCGGCATCAAAGGAAACAACCTGAGCACGGGCATGAACGCCGGCATCCGTGCGTCCCGCGCCGGTTACGGCAATCGGGTGCCGCAGAACTTGACCTAACGACCTCTCAAGGCATTCTTGCACTGATGCCACGTTCGGATTGCTAGCGAAACCGCGATAAGGGGCACCGTCATAAGCAACATTCATCCGGGCTCGCACAAAACCCGGCGGCGGCGGCACCACCCTCACGGTCGGACGTTAACCGCGCACAGCAATCAAACCAGTTCAATACGGGCCATCGGCGCGTTGTCGCCCGAGCGATTATCTAGCTTAATGATTCGTGTGTAACCACCAGGGCGGCTCTCGTAACGAGGCCCGATTTCATCAAATAGCTTAGAAGCCATTTCACGATCGCCCAAAAACTTGACCACATGGCGATGATTGTGGACCCCGCCGGCCTTCGCTTTGGTTATCAGCTTTTCAGCTATGGGGCGCATGGCCTTCGCCTTGGCTTGAGTAGTGGTGATGGCTTCAGCCGCGATCAGCGACGACACCAGATTGGCCATCATTAGTTTCTGATGTTGTGAACTGCCACCGAAACGGCGGCCCTTGCGTGGTCTAGCAGGCATGACTCATCCAAAGTTCAGGAGCGACAGGCCCCGCTCGTCAAGCCGTGTTATCACTTCATCCAAACTTTTTTGGCCAAAGTTGGTGATTGCTAACAGGTCCATTTCAGACTTTTCAAGTAGTTCACGAACGGTGTGAATTTGCGCCCGTTTCAAACAGTTGCGGGGGCGCTCAGACAACTCAAGGTGATCAATCGGTAGGTCCATGTCTGGCCCCGAAGCGGCTACTTGAATCGATTCGTCGAGTTGCAAGCCTTGCGGTTCGTCGCTCATCTCCGCAATGAGTTGCACCAAAGCAAGCAAGGTGGCACCCGCTGAAGCCAAAGCTTCACGTGGGGAGATAGAACCGTCAGTTTCGATCTCCAGAATGAGCCGGTCGAAATCGGTGGACTGTTCAACCCTCGTTGGTTCAACCGTGAACGCCACCCGCCGCACCGGTGAATAGATCGAGTCGACTGGGATAACCCCAATCGTGGTGGCCGTGGTATTGCGTTCGGCGGACACATAACCACGTCCCCGTTGCACCGTCATATCAAGCGCTAAACGACCTTTCTCATTGACGTTCGCCAAAGGTAGTTCACCGTTGAGCACATCAACATCGGGGTGCGGAGTTATATCGGCAGCGGTTATCAAAGCCGGGCCACGCGCATCAAGGCGCAAAGTAACCGGCTCCTCACTGTGAACCGCAAGCACCAAATCTTTTAGGTTCAAGATGATGTCGGTGACATCTTCGGCCACGCCAGAAATGGTGTCGAACTCATGGCGGGCATCATCGAAACGAACTTGGGTGACTGCAGCCCCAGGTATCGAAGAAAGCAGAGTGCGGCGAATCGAATTGCCAATCGTGTGGCCAAACCCTGGTTCAAGCGGACCAATGGCAAACCGTTGCAGGTTGCCTTGGACTTCGTCTATAGGTTCTACTGTTGGGCGCTGAATAAGGAGCATCGTTTACCTCGGCTACTTGGAATAAAGCTCAACGATGAGCTGTTCACGGACGGGGACATCTATTTGCTCCCTGATCGGGAGTTCACGAACGGTGGTCTGGAACTCACCGCTTGATTCCAGCCACGCTGGAGGAGTGCGGTCTAAAACATCAGAGTTCCATTGCACAACGGTAAAGCCACGCGCTTTGTCACGCAACTCGACAACATCGCCTCTACGTAAACGGTAGCTAGGGATCGTGACCCGGCGACCGTTGACATTGACATGCCCATGATTAACAAACTGGCGGGATTGCGGGCGGGTCGCACCCCAACCGGCACGATAAATCACGTTGTCGAGCCGCAGCTCCAAGAACCGCAGCATATTTTCACCAGTTACACCTTGGCGCCGAGATGCCTCGTTGAAAATGTTGCGGAACTGGCGTTCCGTCAAACCGTATGTATGGCGAGCTTTCTGCTTCTCTTGCAACTGTAAGAGATACTCAGAAACACTGCCCCGTCGCCGCGAACGACCATGTTCACCGGGTGGGTAGGGCCGCCGATCTAGAGCGACCGTTTCGCCTTTGGTTCCCCAAATATTGGTGCCCAAACGCCTTGAGACGCGCGATTTCGGGCCGGTATATCGAGACATAGGTTAAGCCCTCCGCCGCTTGACAAGGCGGCAACCATTATGGGGAATCGGTGTGACATCAGTGATGCCAGTGACTTCTATTCCAGTGTTTTGGATCGAACGGATGGCAGTTTCACGCCCCGAACCAGGGCCTTTTACCTGCACATCAACCTTACGAACGCCGTGCTCCATAGCCTTTTGGGCGACCTGTTCGGCGGCGAGTTGGGCAGCAAACGGGGTGGACTTACGAGAACCACTAAAACCGACATTACCAGCAGAAGCCCAAGCAATCACATCACCTGCTTGATCGCTAATAGTGATGATCGTGTTGTTGAAAGAACTTTTGATATGCGCCACCGCGTGAGGAATATTTTTGCGTTCGCTTTTGCGAGGTTTGCGACCTCGCGCTCCTTTGTTTGCCATTACTTTTTGACCTTCTTCTTGCCGGCGATAGTCTTTTTGGGGCCCTTGCGGGTGCGGGCGTTAGTGTGGGTGCGTTGCCCCCGCACTGGTAAGCCTCGGCGATGGCGCAGACCCTGATAACAGCCGATCTCCATCTTGCGCTTGATGTCTTGGCTAACTTCACGGCGCAGGTCGCCTTCAACCCGAAGTTCGGAGTCTATATGGCTGCGAATCTTAGCAACTTCGTCTTCTGTTAGATCACGCACTCTGGTTGCCGCATCAATTCCCGTTGCTTGACACACCCTTAACGCTTTGGAACGGCCGATCCCATAAATGTATGTGAGCGAAGTGCTCACCTGTTTCTCGCGAGGGATGTCTACTCCGTTGATTCGTGCCATCTCAGCCCTGCCTCTGCTTGTGACGGGGATTGTCGCAGATCACCATGACGCGGCGGTGACGTTTGATCACCTTGCATTTGTCACAGATTTTCTTGACGCTTGTTCGAACTTTCATTTCTCTCCAGACCGGCTACTGCGGCCTCTAGCCGAGTTAGTCGGCTGTTACTTGTAACGGTAGGTGATACGACCTCTTTTGAGGTCGTAAGGGGTTAGCTCCACTTGGACACGATCGCCAGGAAGGATACGGATGTAGTGCATGCGCATCTTCCCGCTTATGTGGGCGAGCACTTTGTGGCCATTCTCCAAATCAACCCGAAACATGGCGTTTGGAAGCGACTCGATAACAGTGCCCTCAAGAACGATCGCATCTTCTTTAGACTTCGGCAGGGTGCAACCTCCTAAACGCGCTCAAGCCCGGTTGCTCGCACGCGGAAAGACCCGGTTGCCCAGGTCAGACGATAACGGTAGCGGGATTAATGCTGTTGACCAACCTAAAATCTGTTTAGTTCTGCTCACAATTACCGAACTCATCGTTGCGCCTCTCGCGTATCGACACTCGCCGACAGTCTTGAGGCCTCGGTGTTGTCAGCAATGCTGGCGCTGATGCGGGCAAACACCTCTGTTTCGCTACCCACACCGTCAACGCTGTGCAGTAAGTTCCGTGAGGTGAACCAGTCAAGTAGCGGCTCGGTTTCTTTTTCGTACAAGTCAAGGCGGCGCTTTATCGCCTCGGGCGTGTCGTCTTTACGACTGCGGGCCAACATTCGGTCGGTCACAATGTCCAGCGGGACATCAAGGTTGATAGCAATGTCTAGGTCTTGGCCACGACCCTCAAGAATGCTCTCTAGGGCGTTAGCTTGTGCTACCGTGCGCGGAAATCCATCTAGCAAAACGCCGTGTTCGGTAATGTCACGATGATTGAAGCGTTCAGCTACTAGGCCATTCATTATCTCGTCCGAAACCAGACTGCCCGATTCCATGATTTGTTGAGCTTGAAGACCTAAGGTGCTGGCTTGCGCCACAGCCGAACGCAACATTTCACCAGTGCTAACGTGTATCGCACCGTAAGCTTCGCATATTAGTAGCGATTGGGTGCCCTTGCCTGATCCTTGGCGACCGAGGATCACCATCTTTAGGGTTGACATTTAGCGAAGGAACCCTTCGTAGTTTCGCATCGTCAACTGGCTGTCGATTTGCTTCATGGTTTCAAGCGCCACACCCGAAGCGATCAACAAAGAGATGCCTCCGAACGCGAAGCCCCCAGCGCCCGCGGCTGTGCCAGTGGAGGTTGGGTCGCTATTGAGCGTGATACGAATGAGAATTGAGGGGATCAGCGCCACGGCAGCAATAAAAAGGGCACCGGGAAAGGTGATGCGGCTCAAAATGCGGGCTAGGTAACGTTCGGTTTGTGGGCCGGGGCGGATACCTGGGATGAATCCACCCTGTTTACGAATGGTGTCGGCTTGTTTCGCCGGATCGAAGGTGATCGCCGTATAAAAATATGCGAAGCCCACGATCAGCAAACCAAAGAACGCTAGATAGGTAATCGCCGTGGGTTGCGCGAGGTTGTTGTTGACCCAGTTTTGAATGCTCCCACCGAACCCGGTGCTTGGAAGCGCCACGGCGATAAGCGTGGGAACATACAGTACCGAACTAGCAAAGATGATAGGTATCACGCCTGATTGGTTGACTTTCAAGGGTATGTAGGTGGACTCACCGCCATACATACGCCGTCCCACAACCCGTTTCGCGAACTGCACGGGAATACGTCTTTGCCCCTGCTCAACGAACACGATGCAAACAAGCAACGCAATCGCAACAATAATCAGGCCAGCCAACGCCAGGTTGCCGTTTTCGGCTTTGACCGCCCCGCCTTGAGCCGGTAGCGTTGACACTACACTAGTGAAGATCAACAGCGACATACCGTTGCCAACCCCTCGTTGAGTGATCAACTCACCCATCCACATCAACAAAGCAGTGCCGCTAGTGAGTGTTAGCACCACCACAAACACAGTCCAAGCGTTGAACCTCGGCAACAGGTCTACCGTCACCCCCAACCCGCCATTGTGGAACAGGAAAGCAAAACTTGTGGATTGAACCACAGCAATGGCGATGGTCAAATAGCGAGTCCATTGGGTGATTTTGCGTTGCCCAACCGCACCTTGTTGTTGCCATTGTTCCACTTTGGGTATGACCACTCCGAGGATCTGCATAATGATCGACGAGGTGATATAGGGCATGATGCCCAACGCAAAGATGGCGAACTGCGTAAGCGCGCCACCCGAAAAGAGTTGTATATACGCCAAGATTCCGCCTTGGTTAGCGGTAGCGCGAAGTGATTGCACTGCTTCAATGTCGACACCAGGTGCGGGGATAAACGACCCGAGACGATACAGCGCAATCATGGACAGCGAAAAAAGAATCTTCATTCGTAGGTCAGCGACCCGAAACACGTTCAGAACCCGTGAAAGCACTGCGATACTCCCTTAGCGATTGGTGTGTTGATTGTAGCTGCCGTGTGCGGGGCGGCGGTCACCCCAAGGCAAGGCTAGTCTTTCAACGCTACCACCGGCAGCGATTATTGCCGTTTCGGCTGAAGCTGAAAAGGCGTGGGCTTGCACATTGATTTGGCGGGTAATCTCTCCGCGTCCGAGAACTTTGACCAAAGCCCCTTTGTGGACTAGGCCGTTATCAAGCAGGGACTGTGGGGTTATTTCGGTAAGGCCCGAAGCGTCAAGGGTGTCTAGATTGATTGCTTGGTATTCAACCCGGAAAGGGTTGGTAAAGCCACGCAGTTTGGGGACGCGTTGCATGAGCGGCATTTGACCGCCTTCAAACCATACAGGAACTTTGTTGCGGGCGCGTTGCCCTTTGTGGCCCCGCCCCGCGGTCTTACCGGCTTTGCCGCCGATACCTCTGGCTTTGCGTTTGGCACGGCGGTTGCTGCCTGCTGCGGGTTTCAGGTCATGTAATCGAATCATTGGTCTACCTCAGTGACTTCTACTAGGTGTGGCACCCGAGCTATCATGCCACGAATCTCAGGGCAATCGCGATGTAGTTTGCTGGCACCTAGTTTGCGTAAGCCGAGCGCACGTAAAGTGCCTCTTTGCTTAGGTTTAGTACCGATTGAGGAACGAACTTGGGTGATTTTGAGCATCACGATACCTCGGTTTGGTTACTCAAAGGAGGGGCTGAAGCAGCCTCTGCGGTTGATCGTTGAGTTTCTTGGTAGGCCGCCCAAAGACCCGCGGGCAAAAAGGTTTCTGGGTCAAGGCCACGCAGGCGAGCGATCTCATCTGGACGACGCAAGCTCTTGAGCGCGTTGATGGTGGCGCGCGCGATGTTGATGTTGTTGGACGACCCCAAAGATTTGCAGAGCACATCGTTGATGCCGGCTTCTTCCAAAATGGCGCGGGCTGCACCCCCAGCGATCACCCCAGTACCGGGAGCGGCCGGTTTGAGCATGACACGGCCAGCGCCCATCTCTCCAGTGGTTTCATGAACTATAGTTGAACCAGCCATAGCCACACTAAACAGGTTACGGCGGGCTTCTTCGGTTCCTTTTTGGATGGCTAAGGGAACTTCTTTAGCTTTGCCGTAGCCGAGGCCAACCCGGCCCGCCCCGTCACCTATCACCACTAGGGCGGTGAAGGAGAACCTGCGCCCACCTTTAACTACTTTGGCTACCCGATTGATGTGAATCACGCGAGATTCGCGCAGGCCATCGCCTCCGTCTCGTGGGTTGTCGGGGTTGCGGTCTCTATCGCTTCGTTGGTTGGCCATCAGAACTTCAGTCCTCCCTCGCGGGCTGCATCTGCCAATGCAGCAACTTGGCCGTGATAGCGGAAACCCCCACGGTCGAACACCGCGGTTTCAATACCTAAGGCATTGGCTCGCTCGGCGAGTGTGTACCCGACCTTAGTGGCAGTGGCGATGGTGCTGTTGCTTTGGGGGCGTAGTGGCTGTTCGGTTGAGGCGACTGCGGCGAGTGTGTGACCAGCGCTGTCGTCGATGAGTTGAGCGGTTATGTGACGGTTGGAGCGGTAGACCGCTAAGCGCGGCCGCTGCGCGGTGCCGTGCAGGGTCTTGCGAATCCGGTAATGGCGCTTGGTGCGGTCTAGGCGGCGCTTCTTTGCATTATCGGTCATTACTTGGCTGCCTTTCCGGCCTTGCGGATCACTCGTTCATTGGCGTAACGAATGCCTTTTCCTTTGTAGGGTTCGGGTTTGCGCCATTTTCGGATATCGGCTGCTACTTGGCCGACTAGTTGTTTGTCGATTCCTTTGACGACTATTTGGGTTTGTTGCGGCACTTCAAACTCAATGCCTGCTGGGGCTTCGATTTCGACGCTGTGGCTGAAACCAAGCGCCAAACTGAGGTGGTTCGTCCCTTTGGCAACAGCACGGTAGCCGATACCTTGAATTTTTAGTTCTTTGCGAAAACCTTCGGTCACACCGACAATCATGTTGTTGATCAGGGAACGCACGAGACCATGAAATGATTTCGATTCGCTGCTGTCGTCGGGGCGTGCAACGATTAACGCACCGTCGGTTTGGTTGACCGTGATGCCGCCAGGGAGGTGCTGGGTGAGAGTGCCTTTGCTGCCGGTGACGGTTACTGCACTTCTGCTGATATCAATTTCCACCCCTGAGGGAACGGTGATTGGCGTTTTACCCACGCGGCTCATATGCGCTCCTTACCACACAAAGCAGAGGATCTCGCCGCCCATGCGGTTCTTCCTTGCTTCTCGGTCGGACATTAGACCTTTGTTGGTGGAGACTACGGCAACGCCGAGGCCACCTTGCACGCGAGGGATCTCGTCACGGCGACGATAAATGCGCAGGCCGGGTTTCGAAACGCGTTTGAGCCCGGAGATCACTCGGTCTCTTTGCGGTGAGTATTTCATCTCTATGGTTAGTGTGCGGCCGGGACCTTGCGTGTTGTCGATCTCGTTGAAAGAACTGATGTAACCCTCTTTTTTGAGCAAACCAGCTAAGGCTAGTTTTTGTTTGGAGGAAGGCATCGCCACCTCATCATGCATCGCAACGTTGGCGTTGCGGATGCGTGTGAGCATGTCTGAAATCGGGTCGGTCATGGTCATTGCAGTGTCACCTCCTCACCAACTTGCTTTCTTGACACCAGGCAGTTCGCCTGCGTGAGCCATATTTCGTAAACAAACGCGGCACAATCCGAAACGGCGATACACGGCGCGGGGTCGTCCGCAGCGACGACAGCGTGTGTAGGCACGCACTTTGAACTTCGGGGTGCGTTTTTGCTTTTGTTTGAGTGCGTGTTTTGCCATGGGTCATTGCCCTTCGCGTCGGAACGGAAAACCGAATGAAGCGAGCAGTGCTTTGCCTGCTTCGTCGGTTTTCGCGGTGGTAACAATTGTGATGTCCATGCCTCTTGTGGCACTGACTTTGTCATAATCGATTTCTGGGAAGATGAGTTGTTCGGTCACTCCGAATGTGTAGTTGCCGTTGCCGTCAAAAGACTTGTTGGGCAACCCGCGGAAGTCTCGTATGCGAGGGATCGCTAGCGAGATTAGTCGGTCGAAAAACTCGTACATTCGGTTGCCACGCAGGGTGACTTTGCAACCGATAGCTTGGCCTTCACGAAGTTTGAAACTCGCTAATGATTTTTTTGCTCTCGTGATTACCGGTTTTTGTCCAGCTATCGTGGCCATATCGCCAATAGCGGCTTCAAGCATTTTGGCTGAGCCGACTGCTTCGCCGACACCCATATTCAGTACGATCTTTTCTAGTCTGGGAACCATCATCAGGTTTGGCAAAGCGAGTTCTGCTTTCAAAGCGGCACGGATTTCGTTGTCGTAACGGGTTCGAAAGCGTGGTGTGTAGTTCGGTGTGTGGGTGGCGTTGGCCATTAGAGTTCCACTCCAGTTCTGCGGCAGACCCGAACTTTGCGACCTTCTTTAGTGATTAGGTAAGCAACTCGCGTGGCTTTGCCGTCACCAGGGCTGATAACCGCCACATTAGAGACATCAATTGGCATCGCCTTGTCGATAATGCCACCTTGTGAGTCGCCGCGGGTTGGGGCTTGATGTTTGCGTGCAACGTTGATGCCTTCCACGATGACTTTCCTGCGTGCGGGTATGGCACGTTCCACCACGCCTTCAGCGCCTTTGTCTTTACCGGACAAGACCACAACGCGGTCGCCTTTATGAATTTTCATTGATTTATGTTTTGTTAACGTATATTTTTTGAGGTTTTGTTTTTTGGGTTTATTTTTTGCGCTCATCAGAGTACCTCCGGAGCCAAAGACACAATCCGCATAAATTGTTTGTCTCGCAACTCGCGCCCAACTGGACCAAATATGCGGGTACCACGAGGTTGCCGTTGGTCGTTGATCAGCACCGCGGCATTTTCATCGAAACGGATATAGCTGCCGTCTGCACGGCGTTTTTCTTTTTTGACACGCACCACCACGCAGCGCACAACGTCACCTTTTTTGACTTGCGCGCCAGGGATCGCATCTTTCACAGTAGCCACAAAAACATCGCCGATCGAAGCGTAACGGCGCTTAGAGCCACCAAGAACCTTGATACACAAGACTTCCTTGGCACCCGAGTTGTCAGCGATACGGAGCCGTGATTCTTGCTGGATCACTTAGCACGCTCCAAGATTTCAACGAGCCGCCAACGCTTACTTTTCGACAGCGGACGAGTTTCTTGCACACGCACACGGTCGCCAACATTTAGAGTGTTTTCCTCGTCGTGTACCATTAGGCGTTTGGTGCGTTGGATAGTTTTTGCGTAGCGGCGGTGCTGCACACGGTCGACTGCTTTGACCACCACCGTCTTGTCCATCTTGTTGGAGACGACTAACCCCTCACGGACTTTGCGGGCTTTTCGAGCCTTGCGGGTTTGCGTGTCTTCGGTCATTTCAGGCCTCCCTAGCCGCTTCGAGCGCTTCAGCATCGGCAATCTCACGCATGCGCAACTCGGTTAACACCCGAGCAATGTCTTTCTTGACAGCTGTTAAACGAGCCGAGTTGTCTAGTTGGTTGGTGGCGAATTGAAAGCGCAAGTTAAACAGTTCTTCCTTGTAATCAGCTAGTCGCTCAAGTAGATCTGTGTCGGCCAAGTCAACCAAGGCAGTTTTTTTGGCCATCAGAAACTTTCCTCACGGGTTACAAAGCGAGCCTTGATCGGCATCTTTTGAATGGCACGTTCAATGGCGGCCCGGGCCACGGTTTCGTCGTGGTAAGTGAGTTCATAGAGGATACGACCGGGTTTGACTACCGCTACCCAATGTTCGGGGTTGCCTTTACCTGAACCCATGCGAGTCTCGGCGGGTTTAGCGGTAACTGGTTTATCGGGGAAAATGTTGATCCAGACCTTGCCACCGCGTTTGATATGGCGGGTCATGGCGATACGACCAGCTTCAATTTGGCGGGCTGTGATCCAACCAGGTTCTAGGGCTTGGATGCCGTAATCACCATAGGTCACCTCGGTTGCTCCTTTGGCAATGCCTTTGGTGCGACCTCGGTGTTGTTTGCGATGTTTGATTTTCTTTGGCATCAACATTACGGCAACCTTCAACTTTTAATCGTTCGTGCGGAAGTGGGGTGTCTCGCGGTGTTCGCGAGTGGACGCTTCAATGGCATCCTCTTCGTCTAGTAGCTTTTCAAATTCGGGATCAGCTTCTTTGATCAGCGGTGCTGGTTCTTCGTCTAACTCGGGTTCGCGTTCAAGCACTTCGCGGCGGGGTGCGGCGGCCGAAGAAAATATTTTACGGGTGCGTGACTGGCCTGACGTTTCGCCTGCGGCCATGGCAGCTTCAAGCGTGGCTTTATCTTCGGTTTGGGTCTTATAGGGCAAGATGTCGCCTTTGTAAAGCCAGACTTTCACACCGATTCGCCCATATGTGGTGGGGGCCTCGCGAAAGCCGTAATCAACATCGGCGCGGAGTGTGTGTAGTGGAACTCGGCCTTCGAGGTACCATTCGCTGCGAGCCATTTCGGAGCCACCTAGACGACCCGAACATTGCACTCGGATACCTAGCGCGCCCGCCTTCTGTGCGTTTTGCACGGCCCGTTTCATGGCTCGCCGAAACGCCACTCGTCCAGCTAGTTGGTCTGCTATACCTTGGGCGATTAACGCCGCGTCGAATTCTGGTTGTTTGATTTCTTGGATGTTGAGTTGGACTTTGGCATTGCCGGTGATAGCCGCGAGTCCGTTGCGGAGTCGGTCTGCTTCAGTGCCTCGCCGCCCGATGACGATACCTGGGCGAGCCGTATGCACATCCACTCGCAGACGGTCACGGGTGCGTTCAACTTCTACTCTGCTGATGGCTGCGTGCGGTAGTTCGGTAAACAGGAAGTCTCGGATCTGCCAATCTTCAATGACATTGTCGGCGTATTCTTGGCGGTCGGCGAACCAGCGGCTTTTCCATTCCGTGGTGACACCTAGGCGGAAGCCGTTGGGGTTGACTTTTTGTCCCATCAGGTTTCCTCTCCGCTGCTTTTGGCGGGCTTGTGTTGGTCTTCGGTTGCAGTGCTATCTGTGGCTGTGGCTGTTGCGCCCACCGACTCAGTTGGCATCTCGGCATCAGTGGATGTTGCGGCCGCAGGTGACATTTCAGCCTCAGTGGGCATCTGCGCCTCAGTTGGCATTTCAGACTCTGTTGGCATTTCAGACTCTGTTGGCATTTCAGACTCAGTTGCCGTTTCGGGCTCAGCTGTTTTGTCTAGCGCAGCCTCGGTCGTGTTCACAGATTGCTCTGTAGCCTCGGGCTCAGGTTCAGGCGAGGCGGCAGTTTCAACCTCAGGCTCGCTCGCATGTTGGCGTTGGCGACTTCTTTGCACTCGGCGCCGCCTTTGTTGTGCCGCGTTGCTTGAAGCGCCACCCCCAGCCGCGGCGCGGTTTTGCATCGCTTCAAGTGTGTCTTCGTCATAGCGGTCTAAGATCACCGTGATGTGGCAGGTTCTCTTGAGTATTGGCGTTGCACGGCCACGGGCGCGCGGCCGAGAACGTTTCAAGGTGATTCCTTCATCGGCGTAGCAGGCTGAAACAAATAGTTCTTCGGGGTCTAACCGGTCGTTGTGGAATGCGTTGGCGACAGCCGAATTGAGTACTTTGGTGATTTCTTGGCTCACACCGCGCTCAGAAAAGTCTAATATTTCCTCGGCTTGCCTGAAGGGTTGGTTGCGGATTAGGTTTAGTACTTCTCGGGCTTTGGAAGCCGAGGCTCGTACGTGTTTGACTGTCGCTCGGGTACCAGCACGTTCGTTGGTCTTGGGGCCGGTCATTAGCGGCGTGCTCCTCGTTCTTGACCGGCATGGAACTTGAAAGTGCGAGTTGGGGCGAACTCCCCGAGTTTATGACCGACCATAGATTCGGTTAGATACACCGGCACGTGTTTGCGTCCGTCATGCACGGCGATTGTGTGCCCCACCATATCGGGGATGATGGTTGAGCGCCGCGACCAAGTCTTGATGACCTTCTTGGTTCCACTTTCGTTTAAGGCATCCACTTTCTTAAGAAGATGCTCATCAACAAAAGGGCCCTTTTTGAGACTGCGTGGCATAAGGATTACCTCCGCGATCCGCGCGTTCTGCGGCGGCGCACGATTAGTTTGTCGGATGGTTGGTTCTTGTGACGGGTACGACCTTCTGGTTTACCCCAAGGCGATACTGGATGGCGGCCACCAGATGTCTTGCCTTCGCCGCCGCCGTGTGGGTGATCGACCGGGTTCATAGCCACGCCTCTAGTTTGTGGGCGTTTGCCTTTCCAGCGGTTGCGTCCCGCTTTGCCAATCTTCAAGAGTTCATGGCTGGCATTGCCGACTTCTCCTACCGTGGCACGGCAGTCGATGGGCACGCGGCGCATCTCGCTGCTCGGTAAGCGTAAGGTAGCGAACTCGCCTTCTTTGGCGACTAAGTTGATCGCAGCACCGGCTGAACGGCCTAGTTGGGCGCCGGCACCGGCTTTTAGTTCCACGTTGTGTATCACGGTGCCGACTGGGATATAGCGCAACGGTAGCGCGTTGCCTATACCGATGTCGGCCCCCTTGCCAGATTGCAGTTTGTCGCCTACTTGCATGCCGCGAGGTGCCAGAATGTAGCGTTTCTCTCCGTCGTGGTAATGCAGTAGTGCAATGTTGCAGGTGCGGTTTGGGTCGTATTCGATTGACGCGACGGTGGCCGGGACTCCGTCTTTGCTGCGGTTGAAGTCGATCAAGCGGTAGCGGCGTTTGTGTCCGCCGCCGCGATGCCGTGAGGTTTTGCGTCCGTAGTTGTTGCGTCCACCGCTGGCGCTTGCACCGCTAACGAGGCTTCGTTCGGGTTTGGTGGTGGTGATCTCGGTGAAGTCTGATGATGTTTGGAAGCGGCGCCCGGGGCTAGTTGGTTTGCGTTTGCGTATGGCCATCTTATGCCTCGAACAGATCTATCGAGTCGCCCTCAGCGAGGGCAACGCGGGCACGTTTTTCGTTGCTGGCTTGAACCCAGCGTCTAGTCCGCCTATCGCGTTTACGTTTGCCTTTGCGGTTCAAAGTGTTGACGCTCACAACCGCCACATCAAATATTCTCTCTATGGCATCGCGAATTTCAGGTTTGGAGGCGCTTGGCGCGACCACAAACGTGTAGACACCTTCCTCAAGTTCTTGGTAAGACTTTTCGGAGACAACCGGGCGCAAGATCACATCGCGATGGTCTTTCATTGTTGCTCTCCGCGTTGTTTGGTGACTTTGTTGAGGGTTGCTTCGGTGAACACCACAAATTCGCTGTCCAAAACATCGTGAGTGTTGAGTTCTGCGAAATGCAAACAGGATACGTGGGTTAGGTTGCGAAAACTTTTGGCGACGTTGATGTCGGTTTCGTCAAGCACTACAAGAACCTTGCCTGACGCACCGATTGCGTCGAGGGCGGCCACAGCATCTTTGGTTTTCGGTGTCTCAAAGTTCCATTCGTCTACCACGATGATGTTGCCTTCGTTGGCTCGGTCTGAGAGTGCTCCCGCCAACGCTAATTTGATCATCTTTTTTGGTGTGCGTTGGCTGTAATCGCGGGGTTTGGGGCCGTGGGCGACACCTCCGCCTCGCCATATCGGGGAGTTCCTTGACCCTGCGCGTGCTCGGCCGGTGCCTTTTTGTCGCCACGGTTTGGCACCACCTCCGCGCACTTCCGAGCGGCGTTTCGTGCTGTGTGTGCCGGCTCGTTTGGCGGCTAGTTGGGCGGTCACCACTTGGTGCATCACGGCGATGTTGGGTTCGGTGTCGAAGAGCGAAGAGGCTAGTGTCAGTTCGCCTGCGTCGGTGCCGTCTTGGGTCTTGAGTGTGACTGTTGTTGCCATCTCAAGCACCTTTTACCGCGTTGCGGACGATCACTGTGCCACCAGCGGGGCCGGGAACGGAGCCTCGCACCAGTATCACTTCAGCAGCGGCGTCACTTTTGACGACTTCGAGGTTTAAGGTAGTGACCTTTTCGTTGCCTGCCCGGCCGGGCATTTTTCGTCCCCTGAAGACTCGTGATGGGGTAGCGCATTGCCCGATTGCGCCGGGCTTTCGATGCACTTTGTGAGCCCCGTGTGAAGCCGGCGCGCCTTTGAAGCCGTGGCGTTTCATCACTCCAGAGAATCCTTTGCCGCGAGATATCGCGGTCACATCCACACGTTCGCCTTGTTCAAGGACATCAGCGGCGATTTGTTGGCCGACTGAGTATTGCGAAACATCGTCTAGGCGCAATTCGAGAAGTTTGCGACCTGGTTCAACGCCGGCTGAGGAGAAATGGCCTGCTTCGGGTTTGGAGAGTTTGGCTTCATTTTTTTGGCCGAGAGTTACTTGAATAGCGGAGTAGCCGTCGTTTTCGGGAGTTTTGACCTGCACAACACGGCAAGACGAAACGCGCAAAACGGTGACTGGGATCACCCGATTTTGGTCATCCCAAATCTGGGTCATGCCGACTTTCTCGCCGACGATCGCCTTGCTGGCCATAGTTGTTTCCTGTGTGGTTGTGTGCTCGGTGTGAGCTAGCGCTCACGCGAAGGCTCCGCTCGGGCGAGCCCGGCGGAGCTTGGATCGGTTTTGCGATGCGGTTCCCGTGGGCCTGCATCGACATCGGTTGTTTAGGCTAGGTGCCTTAGCGGAACCTTAGCCGAACAAGGTGTCGTAGCTTAGCAACAGTTTTCGTTTAACCAACCTGAAAATTAATTGTCTCATAATTCGGGGTATTCTTCGCAGCGATGACTTCCGACGAAACGTTAGCCTCAGCGGAGCGCTCTTCCACAGTGCCGCGCTGGGTAATCAAAGCGATAGCACTTTTCTGGTTGGGGTGGGTGGTGGTTTACATTGGCACCGGCGCGCTGCGATCACTGCGCTCCTTTTTGTTGGTGGTGTTGATTTCGGTTTTCATTAGTTTCGCTATCGAACCAGCCGTGAATCGGATGGAGGCATGGAAAATACCTCGCGGGGTGGGTGTATGGATCGTCTATCTGTGCTCTTTTCTAGCTTTGGGAGGGTTTTCCACAGCTATTGGCGCGGCACTCGCAGACCAGATAAACAGTTTAGTCAACGAAGCTCCAAGGTACCTCGACGACATTGAGGCTTGGCTGCAGCGCAATGTCAATTCCACTATCGACTTGCAAACTATCCAACAGCAATTCCTTGAAGGTGGCGGGATCAATAATTTGGCTGAACGCTTCGCGGCTGATCTGGTCAACTTCGGCACTGCTTTACTTAATGCGATCTTTTATGCCTTTACAGTTTTGTTGTTTACGTTTTACTTGGTGGCGGAGGGGCCGAAGTTGAGGCGTGCGATTGGTGGTGTGTTAGCACCGAAACGTCAAGAAATGTTGCTGACAATTTGGGATTTGGCGATTGAAAAAACGGGTGGTTATGTGTTTTCGCGGAGTATTCTCGCGCTGATATCGGCTTTGGCTCACGGGGTGTTGTTTGAGATCATTAGAGTTCCTTTTCCAATCCCGTTGGCTCTTTGGGTGGGCGTAGTTTCACAGTTCATTCCGGTGATCGGTACGTATTTTGCTGGTGCGTTGCCGGTGCTCGTTGCGTTGCTTGACGATCCTCGTAAAGCCTTGTGGGTCTTGATAATGGTGGCGCTGTACCAACAAGTTGAGAATTATTTGTTGTCGCCTCGGATAACCGCACACACAATGGAGATTCATGTTGCTGTAGCGTTCGGTGCCGTGGTGGTAGGTGCTGCGTTGCTTGGCGTGATTGGGGCCTTGTTGGCTCTGCCCTTCGCAGCCACCGTCCAAGCGTTTATCAGCGGTTACCTACAGCACCGCAACCACGAAAACTAGCTCTAACTGGTATTGGATTTCTCTCCATTGAACCGCGTTTTGGGTTTTGGTCAGCGGACGGGAGCGGGGAACCTCAGCAACCTCTGAACCAGCCACACAGTTAGATATAACCTGCGTACCGCCGAAAGTTGAGAACAGCGAGCGTTATCGTTGGGTGCTATGCGGTCTGCGGTTTTGGCGTGGTTTCGGCGAGACTTGCGGTTGGGTGACAACCCCGCCTGGGCAGATGCCACCTCCTCGGCTGACGCTGTAGCTGCGTTGGTGGTTGTTGAACCACCCTTGTTGGCAGCGGCTGGCCGTTGGCGTAGACAGGCTTACCTAGCGGCGTTGGACGGGTTGGATCAGTCACTTCGGGAATCAGGAGCGGCGCTTTGGGTTGCGGTGGGAGACCCAGCCGAGGTGGTCCCCCGGGTTGCTGAACAAATCGGTGCCGCAAGGGTCGTTGTCAACGCGGATGTCACCCGTTGGTCGACGGCTCGAGATCGAAAGGTAAGCCAAGCTCTCGCGGTGCCAATGGTCGGTCATTGGGGAACTGTGGTGCATCCCCCTGGTAGCGTGCTCACAACCGCCAAAACGTTGTCGCGAGTGTTCACTCCGTTCTACAAACGCTGGGTCCAGGCCACTTTGCCTCCTGCTGCCTACTCGGGTTCCGCAAAAATTCTTGACCCCCCGCAGGAGTTCACAATCGCAGCAACCCTTAAGGATCTAACATCAGATTCTTGGAATGAACGCCAGGCGCTCGATCAAGTGACAGGTTGGTTGAACCGTGTGAACACCTACCATGACCGCCGTGACCAATTCGCTGAAGCCGGCACTTCCCGACTCTCAGTTGCGCTACATTTTGGTCTTGTCTCACCCCGTTACCTCGCCGAGGTTTTAGACACCGAAAACGACGGTGGCGCGAGTTTCGTTCGGCAACTAGCGTGGCGCGATTGGTACACACATCTCACCGCAGAACACCCCGACATTGACCGAGTGAGCCTACGCCCCCAATTTGAACGCATTGAATGGACTTCGGGGCCTGAAGCCGAAGCGCGTTTCTGTGCTTGGCGTGACGGGATGACTGGTTATCCGATTGTTGATTGTGCAATGCGCGAGCTAGCAGCAACCGGGTGGATGCACAACCGCTTGAGAATGATTGCAGCTTCATTTCTTGTCAAAGATCTGCTTGTTGATTGGCGCTGGGGAGAACGTTGGTTTCGGCGCATGCTGGCCGATGGTGACCTAGCCCAAAACGCTGGTAACTGGCAGTGGGTGGCAGGCACTGGGCCAGATGCAGCGCCATATTTTCGCATCTTCAATCCAGTTGTGCAGAGTCGGCGGTTCGACCCGCAAGGCAACCACTTGCGTCGTTGGTTACCTGAGTTGACAAGATTGACTGATCACGATATTCACGCTCCTTGGCAAGCAACACCTTTGGATTTGGCAGCAGCCGGCGTTACTTTAGATTGCGAATACCCGTCACCGATAGTTGACCATGCCGAGGCCCGAAAGCAAACCATCGCGGCATACCAGCAAGCGATCTCACAAACCCGTTAGCGGAACCTCTGCGGTCCGTAGCGGCCGTAGGGCTCGTAGATTTTGCCGATAGCGTGCGCCGATTTTGCCGATAGCGTGCGCCAATGATGTGGAAGCCACCCCCTCCTGCCGTTATCAAACCACTCGTCGATGTTTTGTTAGATCATCAATGAACGAGCCACCGAAACTTTGGGGGTCTCGCCATCGCCCAATTATGTTGGCGCTGCTTGCGATCATCGCCATCGTCTCCTACAACAATCTCGCCGCGACCGCGGTCCTCCCCGACATAGGCGGCGACCTCGGCCGCATCAACTTGCTCCCTTGGGTCATCACGATTGAGTTATTGACAGCCGCGGTTGCTGTGCTTGGCTCCGGGCCGATGGTCGACAGTGTCGGGGTTCGCAAGACGTTCCGTTTCGCTGCGGTTGCGTTCATGATTACGTCAGTTGTCGTTGCCGCGGCTCCGTCTATGCCCGCTCTGATAGTGGCCCGAGCCGCTCAAGGAGTGTTCGCGGGTGGAGTATTGACGGCGGCTACCGCAGGGATCGGTGTCGCACTGCCGACCGAACTTCGTCCCCGAGCGTTCGCTGCTATTTCAACTGTGTGGGGATTGATGGGTGTGGCTGGGCCTGCTGTGGCTGCTGCGCTGGTGGCGGTCGCCAACTGGCGTGCAATTTTCGTGGTCAACATACCCGTTACCGCTGTTGCTCTGTGGATTGGCTGGAACGTCTTGCCCGACAGTCAAAGCACCGCAGCCGATACCTTCATTGGCAACCATCGAGTAGGCAAGATCCGGATCGATGGAGTGGGTCTCGTGCTCGTCGCGGTTATTACGGCAGCCGTTCTAAGCCTGACCGCCTCAGCACCTTGGATCATTATTGTTGGCGCGGTGACAACACCGCTGGGCGTGCTACTCTATCGTTTCTGGGCGCGGCGTGCCCCTGAACCCATCCTGCGGCTACCACACTTGAGCGATGCGAAGTATCGCAGTGTCCACCTCACGTCTATGGCGGTCCTCGCCGCTGGGGTCGGGGTCAACTCGTTGTTGCCGTTGTATGTGCGTGCGGTACGCCAGCAAAGCACCACGGTCGCGGCCTTTTCGGTGCTGTACTTGACGGTCGGCTGGACCGCAGGGGCGTGGTTCTCAAGTCGGCTTCAGGATCGTTGGCGGGGGGAGACGGTCAACTTGCTGGGTTCGCTGATCGCTTTTCCGGCCGCAACGGCGGTCGCGTTGGTCATTCACCTCAACGCGGTTCTGCCGATCGTGTACTTGACGTTTGTCTGGCTTGGGGTTGGTGTTGGGACTATCACCTCCACTGGTGCTGCACTTCTCCAAAACCGTACCGCCCTAACGGAGATGGGACGACTCAACGGCGCTCACCAATTCCTGAGGACGATCTCGCTCACCATCGGGATAGCCGTGGTGGCGGCAATCACGTTCGCGGTCGTTGATCGGCAGGTGGGTGACGTTGAGGCGGTGCGTGGTTTGCTCAGCAACGACCCATCAGGCGTTCCACGCGGGTTGCTGAACGCGTTGAGCGAAGGCTACGCGTGGGCTGCAACGGCGGCTGCGCTCAGCGCCGCAGCCACCATTCCCTCAGCCCTGCACCTTCACCGAACCCGCCGACGCTACGCCGTCTCATCTGCGTAGATAGTCGCAAATTGAGACCGACACCGATGGCAAGGGTCGGCGGGCTCCGTCGGCGCTCTAAGAAATCGGCCACAATGGCCGCCGAATAGTCAGCAACCGAACCGAAGCCGCACACCAAGAGTATCCACGGCAAGCTCTATTGGTGGGCAGTTGACCCATCATCCAACCATGTAGCAGCGACAAGACCAACGCGTGATCACTGGTCGTCGTTGTTTGATGCATCCCGAAGTCCACGCGGCACACCCGCCGACAGGTGGATGGTAACCCGACCGCTCAGGCTCGTCTTTTTCGCGCTCGCGCACAAAAACACCACAGCCCCGATTGGCAGATTAGAACAAACTTTCGAGAATCCTGATTTTGTCTTGACAATCGTCGGATTGTTCGGTAATGCTTGGTTTGGTAACTGTCCCCGAGTGCTAGGAGCATCTAGAATGATCAAGAAACCGAAACAACTAGTGGCGTTGGCTTCGTTGATTGTCGTGGCTCTTCGGTCGCTTTGAGGCCAAACTAGCATGGTCGAGTATCCCGTCTCGAACTGTATGCGGCACCGTCAAGTTGTTTTCGGTGTTGCGGTTCTTGTGTGTTTAGGTTTGGTTGCTGTGGGTTGTGAGTATGACACGCAGGATGTGGTTGCACCTGCACCAGTCGAGGTAACGGAGCCTTCGTTGCCTGACACCTCAGATAACCAAAGTTGGTTGGTGCCTTCGATGCCAGGTATGTGGATAGGCCATCCGAATACGGATTGGAATGCGGATGCGGTGCCTGGGGTTGTGGTGATAGAACCGCCTTGTGTGTATGTGGTGGAAGTTGCTGGTGACGGCGAGGTAGAACGTGCGGCTTTGGAACTGACTTATCCAGAGTTTCGTCTTGATCATTTGACTGAAACGCTTTGGTACAACGACATCGCTCTGGTTACTGGAGACCGCGTAATCACCAACGGGCCCTCACCAGCAAATGACGATTATTTGTTTTGGAATCGTTGCACCGCCCAGAATTGGAACTATGTGAATGGTTTGACTCCGTTAAATTGCGAACAACCGGGTACGAAATGGGAGAGAAGCTATTGTGAATTCCATGAAGAGTTTTTCGAGGGTCTCAGCTTTTCGGATTGCGAGTACCCGGCTTCTGATGAACTAAGTGGGTTGTGTCAACAGATCGAGGACGCTACCCGAATCCAGGATCGTGGAGTGCCGCCACCGACAGATTCGCTTCCGCTTCCTGAGTTGCACGACATGTTTCCCTACCATCCCGACTTGGAGTTAGAATTGACACGACTGATAGGCGTAATACATTTTCGAGAGTTTCATCCTGCCGACGACGGCAGACAACCTTGCGTAACGGTGTTTCCCACAGCATCGTCAACGCAACAAACTGCGCTCTGGGGAGACACCTGGCAAGCAACCGAACCTAACGGTTATCCACTCTCGGTGATGCTTCGCTTGCCGTTCCCCCAAGTTCGCTACGACCAAACCACCAAAACGCTTTGGAATGGTGAAATCGGCCCGATAAAAGCCGGTGACCGTGTAATCATCGACCCGATAAGCCAACCCAACTATTACGCTGCCCGTTCCTACGGTGACCACAAAGAATATTATGAAAAATTGATCGGCGGTTGCGGTGCGAACGCGAAAGTTCAAGTTGTCGATATCCAAACCGTTGAACATTATTGCACGAACAACACACCACCAAGACACCAAAACCAATGCCAACAAGCCATAAAACTAAAACAAGCCAACACCAACCCGCTCCCATACCCACCCCAACCAACCGAAGAACCAGGTTAGGTTGCCAGAAGAACTCTGGTGATGCTTGGCGGGTTCGTATATAACGGTGTTGTGCTGGGGGCCAACTCCAGATGGCCAGAACAATTCCGATGACGCTGTAGGAGATCAGCGGGTTACCCTTCCTTGGAGCGTTACAGGAATACAATCCTTCAATGTCGCGTTGCAGGATAGGATTTTATGGATATTTCTGGGTCGCAACTCGGGGTTGCCACATCACTTCTTGGTGGGTCGACAAACCCGATCAGACCCACTGGACCGTCTCACTCCCCTTCAACGCGCAACACCCACGATGGTTGGTGAAGAAATACCGAATACAGAAAAAATCGCATACAGTATAGATTCCGCACAGGGGTCGCTTGAGATCCTGTCCAGGTGAAAGGAGTGGCCAATGGGCGCTTACGAAGATATCCAAGTACGAGTCGAAGCTGACGGTGTTGAGTTCATCTATGCCATGTTTGTGGAGATGCATGGCAAGCCGTGCGCCAAACTAGTGCCGGTCAACGCCCTCGAAACTTTGATGAACAGCGGTGCCGGTTTCGCTGGTTTTGCGGCGGGCCCCATCGGTCAAGACCCATCAAGCCCAGACATTTTAGCCATACCCGATCCCGCCTCCTACACACAATTACCTTGGCAGCCCAATGTGGCCGCAATGCAATGCGACCCGACCGTGGAAGGTGAGCTGTGGCCGTATGCCCCTCGAGTGATCCTGCGGCGAGCGCTTGAAGGCCTAAAGTCACGGGGCTTGGTGTTCAACACCGGTGTCGAAGCCGAGTATTCATTGGTCAACAGGAACCCCGACGGCACGATAGAGGTCGCGGACGAACGTGATGTGGACAACCAACCCTGTTATGATGCCAAGGGGCTAACCCGCATGCTGGCCCACCTCACTGAAGTTTCGCGCAATCTCAACTTCATGGGTTGGGGCAACTACGCCAACGACCACGAGGATGCCAACGGTCAATTCGAACAGAACTGGGTGTACTCCGATGCCCTCACCACCGCAGACCGGCTAGTGCTGTTCCGGTTGATGATCCACACCATGGCCGCCCGCGACGGACGTTACGCAACGTTTATGCCCAAGCCCTTCGCTGATAAGACCGGCAACGGACTGCATGCCCATTCAAGCCTCTGGTCTCTTGACAACGAACCGCTCTTTGTTGGAAGAAATGATGACCCCAAGGGCTTGGGTCTTTCCGCGATGGCCTACCAGTTCGCGGCCGGGTTGATTGAGCATGCGCCGTCGCTGGTGGCGATTCTTTGCCCGATCGTCAACTCTTATAAGCGCATGGGGGTGGGTGCCCCAACCTCGGGGGCGACTTGGGCACCGGCATACGCGGCCTACGGGGGCAACAACCGCACCCAGATGATTCGGGTACCCGAGCCAGACCGATTGGAACTCCGCCTCGCTGATGGAGCAGCGAATCCGTACCTGATGTTCGCGGCGATGCTTGCTTGTGGACTTGATGGCATCGACAGGGGCATCGACCCGGGTCAACCAAACGTAGACAATTTGTTCAGACTCTCCGCTGAAGAAATCGCAGACCGGGGAATCGTCACTCTGCCTCCGACGTTGCTGCACGCAGTGGAACACCTTGCTCACTGCGACGTGCTTGAGAAGGGTCTCGGGATGACCCCAGACGGCCCCTATAGGGACTATTTCGTGAAGACCAAAAAAGCTGAGTTTTTGGATCACCATCACCAAGTCACCCAATCCGAAATCGACCAGTACCTTACATTGTTCTAGAAGCCATACCCAAGAAACGTAAACCACACAGGCCAAAACCCACACAAGGTTTACGTTTACGAACCCAACACCCAAGAAACGTAAACCGAACGGTTTCAGGCGCTAGAGCCGTCGGTATCAACAGCTCGAGCCAGTCGGGCGGGACTTTAGCCGCGCCGACGGCCGCGACATTTTGCAGCGCGGTCTACACAGTGCTCACCGAAACCACTGACCCAGCAGGATAAGAGGCTGATATGAAACTTATACCGAATATAATGAAGGGGTACCGAAGCAAACGAGAGATGATCTCGATTGCGTGTATCACCGTTACCTATTGTGCTGCCATTACAGCACCCATAATCTTTTTTGGTGTGTCCCTGATATGGCAGTTGGTTTTTCTTGCGCTAATGTTCCCGTGTACGCTTGTGGTTTCGTATACTTGGCAACACTGGGGCCGTGACCGTTTCCCGTTACGAGCCGAGTCGGAGGAGTCTGGATGAGAGCTTCGACGATTGACTCTCCGCCCGCCGAGGTAGCTGATGTTAGATTGTGTTGGTGTGTGGGTATTGGGGTGCTTTGGTGGGTCCGGGTTGCTGCGTAGGTGGAGCTAGTCGGTGCTGGCGGCTTCGGTTGGGAACAGGTCTTCGATGGTCCAGGTGATGGTGGGGCGGCCCCGCTGCATCACTTCGTAGAATGACGGCGCGTAGCCTGCCGCGGAGACGAACCAGAACGGTGAATGCGGTGCCAGTGCTTCTTTGGCCCAGCCGAGGCCGCTGTCGGCGAGTCGCTGCAGTGCGCCGACATGGTCGAGGTAGGTCTTGGCATTGGCTTGGCGGCTGCGGAACTTGACCGAACCGGTGACCATTTCGCCGGCGAGGGTTCGTCCGACCAGATCGATCTCCACCTCGTTTCGAGCTCGGTCGGCGCCAGCCCACCTGCCCCATTGGGCGACCATTGGAAGCCCTTGCCCCGGACCCCAGCGACGGCAGGCCTGTCGGGCCACGTCCTCGAAGACCTGACGTCCTGCATAGGCAGGAAACGCCTCAGGCTCGATCCAGGTTTCCCAAGCGGCTTTCGGGCCCAGGGTGGCCACCACGGACTCGGCTTGCAGCCCGATCCCGTAGTGGAAGCGCGCCGCCGGGTCGGCCAGCCGGTAGCGCGTTCCCCGCTGCGGGGAAGCACCGAAGTTCACCTCGCGTTCCAGATAGGCCATGTCTTCGAGTTGGTCTATGAGCCGCTTGAGGGAGCTGTCGGATTTCCTGCCCATCCTTGCGGCGATCTCACCGGTGGATCGGGCGCCGAGTCCGATGCCGGCCAAGACAGCCCGGTACAGGGAGGTCTGGCGCAGCCCCTCCTCCTGGTCGATCTCGGTCAGCATGCGGGCGCGCACCACGCCGTGTGGAGACAACAGCAGTTCGGCGATGTTGTCTCCGAGACTCCGGGTGTCGTCGACTGCTGCGAGGTTGGCAGGGAGCCCTCCGAACGCGGCGTAGGCGCGTACCCGGTCGGTCAGCGAATAGCGGGCAACCATCTGGCCGGCATCGAAATAGTCGAATGGGTTGAGCTGAAGTTGTGCGTCCAGCCGACCGTAGAGCGGCGAACCTCCCTTGGCCAGAGCCTCCATCGTGCGCACTGCCGATCCGCAGAGCACCAACACAAGGCCCGCCGAGCGAGGCGGCGGCGATTCCCATACCGCGTTCAGTTCCGAGGCGACCTCTCGCAACCCGCGCTCGCCTTCGGCAAGATATTGGAACTCGTCCAACACGATCACGATCGGCTTGTCGGGGTGGAGGCCGAGCAGAGTGCGAAACACCGTGCGCCATGTGGGATGGTCCTGTGAGCGGAGTTCTTGGCCTGACCATCGGGCGGCTTCTTCGACAATCGCCCGCCGGTTGATGGCCGGGGTGGTGGACGAAGCTGAGTAGAACAGAACCTGGTTCGGGGGCCAGAGTTGAGACAGCAGGAAGGTCTTGCCCACTCGTCGGCGTCCGTGGACGAGGGCCATTGAGGGTTTACCGCTGTCGAGCAGGCTCCTCAACTTGGCCGCTTCCGTCTCTCGGTCGATCAGTTGTCTGCGCGCCATGAGCCCCCTCGAATGATCCTTGCAGCTAGTCACCTACTATACTAGGTGACTACTATACTAGCTAACTAACATATTAGGTGACTAACATATTAGGCCAGTAACGGACCTCGGTGGTTCAGCTCAGGCATTCAGGTGGGTTCTGAGGAACTCTGAGGTGCGCGCCCAAGAGGCAGCGGCGGCAGGGGGGTTCGCGAACATCGGGTTCTTGTCGTTGTCGAAAGCGTGACCCGCCCCCGGCTGCACCAGGATCTCGACGTTTGACATACCCTCGGTGGCTGCCCGCAGGCCGTCGACGTGTTCGTTGGGCAGGAACGGGTCATCGTCGCCGAAGTGGAACAGGATCGGGCAGGTGACTGCGGGCGCCTTGTCGAGGTTCTCACCGATCATCGAACCGTAGTACGACACCGCGCAGGTCGGCTCATGGGCAGCCGCTGCGAGATAGGTCATCGAGCCGCCGAAGCAGAACCCCATCACAGCAACGCCGCCCTGCACATCGGAACGGCCTCGGAGGTGGTCGAGCGCGGTGCCGATGTCGGCGACACCGTCTTCGGGCGGGTGCTGGTTGGCGATCTCGAAAGCCGGCCCCAAGTCTTCGGGGCCCCGTGCGTCGACACGGAACGGGTGCTGGATCCGCCAATACATGTGGGGCGCCAGCACGACATAGCCCTCGTGGGCCAGTCGCTCGGCAACGCTGAGGATGTAGTCGTTGATTCCGAAGATCTCTTGGATCAGCACGACACCGGGGCCGCTGCCGCCCTCGGGTGTGCACAGGATTGCGGGGATGTCACCGGTCACGCCCGCTATTGCATGGTCTGTTGTTGTTGGCATGGCTTGGAGTATACGGGCGTTAGGGTACTCACGCAGTTCATGCAGCAGCGCGAACACCATCCCGATCGAGGTCGCGAACGTGAACAGGCCCACAGGAATCATGAGACTCACGCGTGTGTTTGTCACAGTTCCCGACCTCTAGCGCGGCAGAATCGGCTCTACCCCGAGTATGACCCCAAGCTCGCCAACACTACCCGCGACATCGCTGCAGGCATCAGGATTGACGGCCTTGTGAAAAATTACTATGGCAACAAAAATATGACTATAATTCGGAGATGGACACTGAACCGAAAAAAAGTACACACTCCCGGCCTGACGGGCGGGTCTTGGCGGCGGGCGAGTTCAAGACGCACTGTCTGCGCCTGATGGACGAGGTGCATGAGACCGGCACCGAGATCATCGTGACGAAGCACCGCCGCCCGGTGGTGCGAATCAGCCCAGTACGAACGGAACGTCCCAATCTCGTCGGTTCGTGCGTCGACCAGCTTCAGATACTGGCAGACATCGACAGCGACCCCGCCATACCAATGGAGGACTGGGACGTGATCGAACGCCCTGACAACCTGCTCAACCCAGAGCGATATCAGTGAGCATTCTCTTGGACACCAACGTTCTGCTGCGGTTGGTGACCGACAACCCACACATCGGTGAGTCGTTCAAACAGGCTATCGAGACCGGCCTAGTTAACGGCGAGGTCGCCGTCTCAGCCGTGACATTCATGGAGACGACCCGGCTGCATCACCAAAGACGGATCGATCTCGGCTGCCACCCAGCAACCTGGCGTGTTGAACGCCTGATGTCTGGACTGCTGGAGATACCCATCGACGGTGAGCTTGCCGTCGAGTCGGTCCTCCTGATGAATTCGGGGTTTCATCGCGACCCCGCGGAGCAACTGATCGTCGCCACGGCCATGCGGACTGGAATGAAACTGGCGACCTTCGACGGCGCGATCCAAGACTGGGCGTCACGGACACGCCTGATCGCGCTCCGCGACCCCGCGGAGTAGCGGGCCGCTTCGAATACGGAGCGTCGCCCAGTCGATTTCTGAGGCGGGCCCTGCGACCCATCAACGAACAAACCAACGGGCTGCGACTACGCTGACTACCCAAAGACACCAACCTCAACATAAACTCCACACACCTCGCGCTCATCCAAGATGCCCTCAACCAAATGCCCCGCAAACTCCACAACTGGAAACCAGCACAACACATCTACACCACACTCTGTCGCAACCACGAATAGAGTTTCCCCTCCTGAACTAGTACCGCACACCCTGCCAGATGCTGCTTGAAAAAACTCAAGATCTGTCGCGCGAAGTTAGACGCAACCCAACCGCAGACCCGACGACATCCGCACAGTCCCGCAACGCATGTCCGACGCGTTGTTGGCAGACGCGACTCGCCACGGGCTCGGCACCACCCGTACACACTTCGTCGCCATTGCTGAGATTGAAGGGTTACTACGCGACAACACTACCGGCATCGTTGAGATTGTTGGTGGCGAACCGCTACCGTAGGCCGTGCTCGAATGCCCCAACAACCCGCCTCCGCCAGCATCGTACGCGCAGTGGGCTTGATCACTCGCCGCGGCGCCATTGATCGAGACCTAACACTAGGTTTTGCTCCAACCAGTCCATGAATCGGCGTTTAACGGAATCAGCAGATTCGCGGTAGTTGATTTGGAAGAGTTCGTTGCTCACGGGTTGCAATTCGATGACTTGTTGTTCGAAGTTGTCGGCTTGTTGGCGACGGTAGAAACACATTGACGCTCCTACCAACCCACGGTATTGCGTGCCTATGACGTGAAATGATGTGAGGATTTCGGAACGGCCGTTCTCGGTAATAATCGCGAGTCGCACCCACTCGTGATGGTCTCGAGTGTTGGCAAAGTAATCCAGCGCTTGGGCGGTATGTACAATCTGGTAACGGTTCCATCTACGGCGTTCGATATCGGCATCCACACCGAATTCGCTCCAAGCCTTACGAGAGGTCGAATCTCCAAGCCTCGACTGGAGTTTCGTGGCAGTTTCTTCAAAGTAGGTGCCGCAGATTTCTCTTAGATGTTTGGCGGTATCTAGGGCCGCCAAGCGATCGGTGTGCGCTGGGTTGGGTTCGCCGTTGAACATGTCGCCAATGATTTCTAGCATCTGTTCGAGTTGTTGATCTTGGGTCTGTACCTCTTCGGCGATGCTCAGGGCACGAACAAGTTGTTTCCGTTGGAGTTTGGCTACAAGGCGTGTGAGCGATGCCAAGTTGCCTTCGTCGGCCTGCACAAGTGCCTCTATGTATCGCACTCGGTCGTCTCGGGTGACAACAAGCGGAAACCATCGAGCGCGGATGAGTACAATTGAGGCGATGGCACGGGCGACCCTGCCGTTACCGTCTTGGAACGGATGAATCTGCGTGAAACGGTGGTGCAACCAAGCAGCACTCACATCTGTTGCTACATTGGTGGCCTGGTGCTTCTGGTGCAATTCGATTAGGCGGTCCATCTCGGCGGTCACCTGCTCAGGCGGACAGTATTGGTGCAACTTCCCGTCGGTGCGCACGGGGTTGTTGGGCCACTCTTTGTAGGTGCCATGCAGCAACTTGATGCCTTGTTGTTGACCAAGTGAATCGAATCCGCTAGCAGTCTTTTGTTGACGTGTCATCAACGCGTGCAGTTGTTTCACAAACGAAGTGCTAAGGGGACGTTGCTCGGTGACGGTATCGAATAGCCAGTCCACCGTGGCGGCGTGATCTTGGATCATTGCGGCCACTAACTCGGGGGGTTGGTCCGATGCATTCGTGGCGATTAGTGACGCATCAATACCTTGCTTTATCAATAGTTGCGTGGTGCCATGGTCGAGTGTGTAGATGCGCTCGATTATCCCTGTTTCGATGGCCCATTCCCTTTTCAAGCGTTCATTGAAACGGTCAAGTTGCCTGCTGTCGAACTGTCCACGGACATCTTCCCAAGTGCTCTGCAATGCCGGCAGTTCCGTGCTCGCAGCTTCGAGGTCGGCTTCAGACAGGTCGGTGATCGGTTGCCAGTGGTACCCGATTGATTGGTTATTCACATCAAGCAAACTACCCGAATCGGTTACTGGCACCTCAATAGTATTGGAGCCTGCGCGCAAACCGAACGGCTTTAGAGTGCGTTGATTAGGTCGCCTGCGGTGCCGGTGACCTTCCAAGTTTCGCAACCGACGAACCGAGTCAAGTCGTTGAGCGCGTGACGTAACCCTGCAGCCACTTGGGTTTGGGGGTGGCCTGGTTCTTTGAAGGCTCCCTGTACGAGCAACACACCGGCACGCCGGTCGGTCTTGAGATCAACCCGTGCAACGATCGAATCGCCCAACAAGAAAGGCAAAACATAGTAGCCGTAAACCCGTTTGGCAGCCGGCGTGTAGATCTCAATTTTGTAATCGAAATCGAAGAGGCGCAATCCTCTCGGGCGGCACCACACCACCGGGTCGAACGGAGACAACAATGTGCATACATCGATTGAGCGAGCCGCAACTGCTTGCGGGTGAAGCAACCCGGGTCGGTTCCAACCCTGCACGTTAACCTCAATAAGCCGACCGTCTTCCACGAGTTCAGCGATTCGAGTTTTGCAGGGCACTTTCGGTAAGCGGTAATAGTCGATCAAGTCAGAAGCTGTGGCAACTCCGAAGCTTGCTGCCGCACGCATTAGCAACCTGCGCTGCGCGTCTGGTTCAGAATGTGTCGGCATGGCCAATATGTCTTTGGGGACGATCCGTTCTAACAGGTCGAATTCTTTTTGAAAACCGGCACGGCGACGCACACCCAACTCACCGATTCGGAAGAGCCAGTCCAAAGCAATCGATCCCTCCGAGCGGCCACCCCACCATTGGCCGCTTTGCTGGCGGGGGTCAACTAACTCCTTTGCGGTGAGTGGTTTGTGACGCACCTGTGCAAGTACTTCGTCAACGAAGTTTGGGTCTTTTCGGGCCAGCGCTGCGAGGTGACTCCACGTTTCCCCGCGGCGCGCCCGTTGCTTTTGCCAACGCAACAACGGTTCGTCACGAACCGCTAGTAGTGACGCTTCATGGCTCCAAGCTTCGAACCATTCGTCGTCACGGTAAGCAATCTCATCTAGCAGTTCGGGTCTGTATGGGCCGAGGCGTGAGAACAATGACATGTATTGCGTGCGCGTCACCACCGGCACCGAATCAAGCTGCAACAAACCGATCTTCGACATGACCGCACGCAGGTGGCGGCGGTCAACTCGTCCGTTTGGGCGGAGCCCTTTAAAGCCTTGGGCAGCTAGACAAATCCGTCTTGCTTGAGTGCTCGACAGACTTGCCTGTTTTTGGCCAATGTGTGCCATCAAATGCCCTTCGCTGGCGGCAGTTTTTCAGGGTTTGTCATAGCCAAAGGCTAACGTTGGTGGCCAAGCCAAGCCTCGCCAACACTTTCGCAAAAATTCCTTCAAAAAGATTTGCAAAAAATCGATTTGGGGTTGCGTGTTTCATGATACGGTACGGTTCCACAATGCGGGACAGCAGTTCCGCGGATGTTCCAGACCACCACAATTCTTGGAGCCGTCCTATGACCAACCAACCCGATAACGATCTTGCCGTTGACGAAGACTTAGACGATATTGATCTGAACGCGCTAGATGATGAAGACCTAACCGCGCAGATGCATGACGATCTTTATGACGGATTAGATGACGAGATCGATGAAGGCACCCGTATTTTATTGAAACGGGGTTGGCCCGCCGACAAGGTCCTCAACGATGCGCTAGTTGAGGGTATGCGCATCGTGGGCATCGACTTCCGTGACGGCATCTTGTTCGTGCCTGAAGTGCTGCTTGCCGCTAAGGCTATGAAAGCGGGGATGACGATTCTGCGTCCGTTGCTAGCTGAAACTGGTGCTGAACCTATTGGTAGCATCGTGATCGGTACGGTCAAGGGTGACATCCACGACATTGGTAAGAACCTTGTTGGGATGATGCTTGAAGGTGCCGGTTTCGAAGTGTTCGACCTCGGTATCAACACTGATGTTGATGAGTTTCTAGCTGCTCTTGAAGAACACAAACCAGATATTTTGGGGATGTCGGCTCTGCTTACCACCACCATGCCTTATATGAAAGTAGTGATAGACACGCTCATCGAAAAGGGTATGCGCGACGACTTCATCATCATTGTGGGTGGCGCACCCCTCAACGAAGAGTTCGGTGAGGCTATCGGTGCGGATGCTTATTGCCGCGATGCCGCAGTCGCTTCCGAAGTTGCCTCACAGTTAGTGCAAGAACGCCGCGCCGCCGCATGATACAGGTGGGTACCGCCTTGGAATTTGAACCAGCGAAAGTCGGCGCAAAAACGCCGGCCGTGTTGATACTCGCCTGTGGTGCCTTAGCCAGAGAAATCCGTGACATCGCGATGTTGAACAATCTCAGCAACGTCACCCTTGATTGCCTGCCGGCTTCGTTTCATAACCGCCCAGAAAAGATCGCTGCTGCGTTACGTCAGCGGTTGCATCGTTGCCACCATAGGTACCAACGCATTCTTATTGGCTATGCCGACTGTGGAACCGCTGGTGAAATCAAAGATGTCTGTGCTGAGTTCCAACAACTTGGCACAACTATTGAGATGCTGCCTGGCGCTCACTGCTATCAGTTCTTCGCAGGCCAGCAGCGTTTCACTGCAATGCATGATGACGACCCAACGGTTTTTTATCTCACTGATTTCCTGGTGAAACATTTTCAACGGATCATTATTGAAGGGTTGGGAATTGCTGCTCACCCTGAACTGCGTGAGATGTATTTTGGCAACTACACCAAGATGATCTATCTGGCGCAGACTAACGATCCCGCCCTTGACGACAAAGCCCGCGCCGCAGCCGCACGGCTCGGTTTGGCTTTCGAACGACTCGGCACCGGTTACGGTGAACTTGAGCAGGAGGTCCTGCAAATTTCCCGTAAGGAGCCCGCACTCGCATGAGCGGGAGACGCAACCGCAAGCGCGGCTACGAAGTTATTTACTGGCGTGACATCCCCGCGCAGATAACCGCCACTACACCTTCGGGCCGCGGTGAGAAGATTATGTTAGAGCCGCGTTTTCAACACGCCATTGACCGCGCGGCTCATGTTGCGGGGCTAACCGAAACTCAGCTATACGTTGAGCAATGGCGCCGTGAAACGACAACAGTATTAGACGATGCCGCGACCGCCGCGCGTGCTGCCGCTCAACAACTCGAACAGCAATTCCACAAGACCCGGCTCGAAGCCATAGTCAAAAATGGTGGCCTCGAACCCCAAGACGAGAAAGAAGACCTGCACTATGACTAAGACCGTTATCAGTTCGGCCACAAAGGAAGTGGTTATTGGTTTTGATCGACCGTTCGTGATGATCGGTGAGCGCATCAACCCGACTGGTCGCAAGATGCTCGCCGAGGAGATGAAGAGCGGCGATTTTAGTCGTGTGGAAGCCGATGCCATCGCGCAAGTGGAAGCGGGCGCACATATGCTCGATGTCAACGCTGGTATTCCTTTGGCCGATGAGCCGGCTCTTTTGAGCCAAGCTATCAAGCTGGTGCAATCAGTGACCGACGTGCCGCTTTCGATAGATTCGTCGATCATTGAGGCGCTTGAGGCTGGCATAGCTGTTTATGAGGGGAAGCCGTTAATCAATTCCGTCACTGGTGAAAACGAGGTCTTGGAACGGGTTTTGCCGTTGGTTGCTAAGGCGGAGGCGGCGGTGGTTGCGATCTCCAACGACGAAACCGGAATCAGCGAAGACCCTAATGTGCGTTTTGAGGTTGCCCGCAAGATTGTTCACGCTGCCGCCGATTACGGTATTCCCGCCGCTGATGTGATAGTTGATCCGCTGGTTATGCCGATTGGCGCTATGGGTACTGCTGGCAAACAGGTTTTTGCGCTGGTGCGCCGCCTCCGTGATGAGTTGGGGGTCAATACTACCTGCGGTGCATCCAACGTGAGTTTCGGTTTGCCGAACCGCCAAGCGATTACTGGCACGTTTTTGGCGATGGCTATTGGCGCGGGGATGAGTTCAGCGATCATGAACCCGATGCACCCGGAGGTGAAAACCGCGGTCATGGCAGCCGATGTGTTGGCCGGCCAAGACCGCGATTGTGCAGCCTGGATTCGTGAATACCGAGTACCTTTAGGCGAAGGCGAAGGCCGCGCTCGGCGGCGTGGTAACCGTCGCAGGATCGCTTGAATCTTGCGATGGCTACACCGTTGAATGCCGAGGATACGGTAACGGTGGTTTTCACGCCCTCTGGGGTGAAGGCGACCGTCGCGGTCGGAACGAGCCTGCTTGACGCGGCACGGCTTGGGGGCATTGATCTGGATTCGACATGTGGTGGGCGGGGGTTGTGCGGTCGTTGCCAAGTAACACCTTCTATCGGGGAGTTCGCCAAATGGCGTATTTCGTCCACCTCGGCGGCGTTGAGTCCTTGGACTGCAAGCGAAGAAAACTACCGGGGTCGCCGTCCCATCCAGCCCGGTAATCGCTTGGGGTGTCAAGCAGTTGTGTGTGCCGCAGCGGTCATTGATGTGCCTGTTGACAGCGCGGTTCACCGTCCGGTTGTTCGCAAGAAAATCAATCTAGCGGGGCTCACTGTCGACCCTTTGGTTTTTGCCCGTTACGTGGAGTTGCCTGAGCAGGTACTTGGCGACGAGACTTCACAAAGTGAGTTGCTAGCACAAGCACTTGAAACTGATTGGGGTGTCGGTGCTGCCAAGGTTGATGCTCGGGTGCTCCCCGAACTCGGTCCGGCGATTAGCGAAGGCAACCGGCGGGTCACCGCGATTGTGCATACCGACGGTACCGTGTTGGCAGTCAGACCTGGTTTCGATGAGGCGACTTATGGGTTAGCGGTTGATGTTGGCAGTACAACTATCGCCGCGTATTTGGTGGATCTGGCTTCGGGAGAGGTGGTCGCCCACAGTGGTGCGATGAACCCGCAGATTCGTTTTGGTGAAGATTTGATGAGCCGGGTCAGTTATGTGATGATGAACCCGGGGGGCGACAAAGAACTCACCAAGGCTGTTCGCAAGGCCCTAGACGCGCTTATTGATGATCTTGGGGCTAACGCCGAGGTGCCGTTTCCTAGCGGGGATTTGCGCGGGCGCATCCATGATTTGGTTCTGGTCGGCAATCCAATCATGCATCATCTGTTGTTGGGGATTGATCCGACTCCTTTGGGTGCTGCACCGTTTACTTTAGCGGTTAGCTCCCCGGTCGATTTGAGAGCAACTGAACTTGACCTTTCGCTGCGTTTCGCCCGAGCCCTTGTTGGCCCTTGTATAGCTGGGCATGTGGGCGCGGATGCCGCGGCGGCGGTGCTTAATGAGAGCACCCACTTAGCTGAGGTGCCGCAATTGCTAGTTGACATCGGTACCAATGCGGAGATCGTGCTGGGCACACCAACTGCTACTTTTGCTGCTTCTTCTCCGACCGGTCCGGCGTTTGAAGGGGCGCAAACCTCGAGTGGGATGAGGGCTACCGCTGGCGCTATCGAACGGGTGCGCATCGACCGTGCAACGCTGGCGGCGCGCTTCAAGGTGATTGGTTCGGAGCTTTGGAGCGACGATCCCAACTTTGCTGCCGACACCGCGCATCTTGACATAACCGGGTTGTGTGGTTCAGCGATCATTGAGGCGATCGGGGAAATGTTTTTGGCGGGTGTGTGTGATCACAACGGGGTTATTCAGGGGTCCTGCGCGCAGCGTTCAGCTTTTGTGGAACCCGAGGGGCGCACGTTTCGTTACGTGGTTCGTGCGGGCCCCGCTCCGCTTTACGTCACCCAGAACGATGTGCGCCAAATTCAACTCGCTAGCGCGGCTTTACGGGCGGGTATAGATTTGCTAATGGAACATGCTGGGCTTGACACGGTGTCTGACATTCGCTTGGCTGGCGCGTTTGGCACCCACATTGATCCGCTTTATGCGTTGGTGTTGGGGTTAGTGCCTGATTGTCCGGTGCATGCGGTGCGCGCTGTTGGCAACGCGTCGGGCGCCGGTGCGGTGCGCATGCTGGTGTCGGCGGCGCAACGCAAAGAGATTGCTGAAGACGTGAACCACATCGTCAAAATTGAGACTGCCACCGAACCACGTTTCCAAGAACTTTTTGTGAACGCGATGGCGTTTCCTCACCAAACCGCAGCTTCCCCTGAATTGTCTCAGGTGGTTGACCTTCCTTTGCGCCAGCCGCAAACGACCAGCGCAGCGCGTAAGCGGCGCGGTCGCACCACCAACGCCCCAGCCCCTACCCGGTGACACCCGAGGAGTACTTATGACTGCCACAAAGCGCAACTCTGATGCAAACGCTGAACCCACTGCGCGGCGCGCCCGCCGTGCTGGAGGCCGAGCCAGCCGTCAAGCCGCGCGAGCCGCCGCGACCGCTGAAACTGTTGCTTACCTTGAACGCAAGCTTCCTCCTGTGGAGATGTTGGACGAAGCGGCCCTGGCGCAGATCGAAGAGAATGCCGACACGATCTTGGCTGAAGTCGGGGTGGCATTTCAGGAGTTCCCTTCCGCGCTTGACCTTTGGCGTGATGCGGGTGCCGATGTTGATGGCGACCTAGTCAAGTTTCCCCGGGGTATGTGCCGCGAGATCATCTCTGCTCACGCCCCGGCCGTCTACATCCAACACGCTCGCAACCCTGAGCGCAGCGTCAAAATCGGTGCTAATACCACCGTTTTCGCACCGAGTTACGGGTCTCCCTTCGTGAGCGATTTAGACCAGGGGCGGCGTTATGCAACGCTGCAGGATTTCCAAAATGCCGTGAAGTTGACGTTTATGCTCCCCCATTTGCATCATTCAGGTGGGACTGTCTGTGAGCCGGTGGATGTGCCGGTCAACAAAAGGCATCTTGATATGGTTTACGCACATATCAAATACAGCGACAAGCCTTATATGGGTTCGGTAACCGCGGCTGAGCGGGCTGCCGATTCGATTGAGCTTTCCCGTATCGCGTTTGGTGGCGATCTGGGTGACCGAACCGTGATGACTTCTTTGATCAACGCTTCGTCACCGCTGCGTTGGGATGCAACGATGCTGGGCGCTGCTACTGAGTATGCGCGTGCTAATCAGGCAGCGATCATTTCACCGTTTATTCTTGCCGGGGCGATGTCGCCGGTGACGGTTGCCGGTTTGTGTACTCAAGCACTCGCTGAAGCGCTGTCGGGTATGGCTTATTACCAGCTTGTGCGACCCGGCGCGCCAGTGATCTTCGGCACTTTTGCTTCTTCTATGTCGATGGCCACGGGCGCGCCCACTTTTGGCACACCCGAGGCTGGCCAAGCGATCAATGTTATGGCTGCTTTGGCTCGGCGGGTGGGGGTTCCGTTTCGTTCTGGTGGGCAGTTCACTTCATCTAAAACCGCTGATGCTCAAGCGGCTTACGAGTCGGCTTCCACGATCCTTCCAACTATTGAAGCTGGCGTGAACTTCGTGTTGCATGCGGCGGGTTGGCTCGAAGGTGGGTTGGCTCTTGGGTTTGAGAAGTTGGTGATGGATGCCGACCAACTGGGGATGATGGGTGTGTATGCCCGTGGTATAGATATGAGCGAGAACGGCCAAGCTATGCAGGCGTTTCGCACTAACCCTCACGGTGATCATTTTCTTGGTAACGCTCACACGCTGGCCAATTTTGAGACCGCTTTTTACCGTTCGTTGTTGGCCGACAACAACAGTTTCGAGCAATGGGAGGCGGAGGGTCGCCTTAGTGCGGCGCAACGCGCCAACAAGCAATGGAAGCGAATGCTCGCTGAGTATGAAGCGCCACCGCTTGACGAATCCATTGATGCCGAACTGTGTGAGTTCATCGCGCGTCGCAAATCTTCCATGCCGGACGCTTCTTACTAAGCAAAGTGAGCAACGTTGCCGATTACTTACCTATTCGCTAGCCCGTTCAAGCATCCACCGTTTGGTGCGCTTTTTGCAGGCATTATTCGTAGATAATATTGTGCATTATTGGCTCGATTTGCACATATTTACGCATTCATTCCCTTCGACTCTGCTAAACTCTTGACCATCGTGGATACCGAACAGTTTACGATCACCGACTCGCAGGCCCGCAATCTGCTGGCACCGAACTGTGCCGCTATCGGCGTGGACGTTGGCGGAACCGAGATTAAGGGCATTGTCGCTAACGCTCTCGCAACCTTTGGAACCACACGGCGCCGAACTAGCAGACTTCAAATCGGCGACAACAGCCAGATCGCAAACAGCGTCGTTGAAGTTGCATCTGCGCTCAAGGCGCGAGCCGCAGAGGCGAACGTGACAGTCAACGCCATCGGCATCGGAATCCCCGGGTCTGTTGATTCCCAAAACGGGATCGGTACTTCCTCGGCCAACCTTGGTTGGCAAGACTTTCCAATTGGTCAGATCGTGGCGGAACGCTTGGCGATGGCTGTCTATGTGGAGCATGACATCTATTTGGGGGCACTTGCCGAGTTCACAGTCGGCTCGGCTCGTCACGACAGTTCAAGCGCCTTCGTGCCGCTTGGAACCGGTACTGGATGCACGCTGATGTTTGACCGCCGTGTCTGGCGCGGTACACGCAACTTCGCGGGTGAGATTGGGCATATCAACGATCACTCCTTAACAATCAAATGCAACTGCGGTCGAACTGGCTGCGCGGAGTTACTCGCTTCCGCCACAGGACTTGAGAGGATCTACGCAGCCAAGTTCGGTGCAGACATTACAACAACTGCTGAAGAGATCGCCGGTCTGGCCGAACGTGGAGATACTACGGCCCAAACCGCGTGGGGAGAGTGCGTTGACCGGATCGCCTCAATGCTCGCCGCGCTTGTGCTGACCACCGATATCGAGTCCATCGTTGTCGGCGGTGGACTGAGCAATGCTCGCGCCGCACTTTACGATTCACTGCAAGCGGCACTCGCGCAGAAGTTGCATCCACTCAGAAAACCACCGAAGCTTCAACTCTGCACGTTCGGAAGCGAAGCAGGGGCTCGCGGTGCCGCGCTGCATGCACTCTCACAACACACGCACGGCACCCACCAGCGCCGCACCACTTCCTCGCCGTCGGTTCAACCTGCTTTGCCGAGTTGCCAACCGCGGCCCGCTATCGCAATGCTGGCGTTCGATCATCGGGCATCGGCCGCCAAGCAACTTTTCGGAAAAGCCAGGCTTTCTCCGCTTGAATCCTCACGTCTCGCCGAGGCCAAGGTTCTCATTGCCAAAGGCGCGGTCGCCGCTGTCGCTCACATTGGTGCTGAGTCCGAAGTATCAATCTTGGTCGATCCTGAGTACGGGCTTGGTGCGCTTGACACAGTTCACCAAGCAGGCATCCCCGCGGCGCTAGCGCTTGAGCGTTCGGGGTTGCGGGAACTGTCGTTGCTCGACGGGGAACTGCTTACCACGGCGCTCGACCGGGTTGCATCAATCCGCTGGGGTAAGGTCTTGGTCAGGTATAACCCCAGAGACTCCGAAAACCGCAAGTCTGCTAACCTCCGCGCGCTCGAGTCAGCGAGAAACTTGTGTGATGCGAAAGGAATGGAGTTCCTGTTGGAACTGATCGTTCCCGCCACCTCAACCGACCTAGAAGTGACGGGAGGCAGCAAAGACGCTTACGAGCGTGAACTGTTACGCTACCGATTACCAGAAGCCGTATACGAACTCACTCGCCACCTCGGAGCGCCGCACCTTTGGAAAATTCAAGGTGTCGAGTCGCCGCCCACATGCTTGGCAGTGGCTGAGGCGGCCACCGTGGACGGCGCAACCCCTCGCATCGTGGTTCTCGGAGCGGCGGCCGATCGCTCACAGATCAACCGCTGGTTCTCTAGTAGTGCCGGTGCGCCGGGTTATTGCGGGTTCGCTATAGGTCGCAGCATCTGGCAGGAACCGATCCGCAACCTGCTGAGCGGCAACACCAGCGCTGAGCAGACCACAAAACTTATCGCTTCAACTTTGCTACAAAACGTTGATGACTTTCTGATAGCCACCAGAGTCCACCCCTTGGACGCAACCAAATGACGTTGGTCTCGGCTCAACAGGTGCTTGGAACAAACGGTTGGATCGCCAAAGGATCAGTCGAAATCACCGACGGATTGATTACCGCACTGCATTCGAACGCCAGCAGCGGCGACCATGCCTACTTGGTGCCAGGCTACATCGACATCCAAGTCAACGGATACCAAGATGTGGACTTGGCTACCGCCTCACCCGCCGACTGGTTTAGGCTCGCACAAAACCTCGCCACCCGTGGCGTGACTTCATGGTTGCCGACCCTAATCTCTCGCCCCCTTGACGAGTATTCGCCCTGGTTGGCAGCGGTCGCTGGGTTGATGTCGGCCGAGGTCTCAGGTGCTGCCCGTGCCGTTGGTGCACACCTTGAAGGGCCTTGGCTAGGAAATCGCCCCGGGGCTCACTTAGATGTCGCGGCCGGTGCGATAGATCTGGATTGGATCGCGCAACTTCCCGACATTGTCAAAGTCGTCACCTTGAGTCCCGAGCGACAGGGAGCTTTAGAGGCCATTGAGTCGTTGCGGGATCGTAACATTGTTGCGGCACTCGGGCACACCGATGCCGACCACGAAACCGCCACCACAGCGTTTGATCGGGGAGCGATGCTGCTGACGCATTGCTTCAACGCGAACCCGCCGATGCACCACCGCGCGCCTGGAATCGTCGGCGCGGCGCTGGCGCGAGAAGATGTTTTCGTGAGCCTCATCGCCGACGGCCACCATGTCCACCCAGACGTTATCCGCATCGCCGTGCGCGCCAAAGGGCCAGACAAGGTGGTCTTGATCTCTGATTCTTCTGGTTGGGAGAGTGGTTCTTTGGGCTCACAGCCGATAACCCTCGCTGACGGTGCACCGGTCCAATCAGACGGCCAACTAGCGGGGAGTGCTATCGGTTTGGACGACGCCGTGAGGTTCGTTGTTGAGCATTGCGGGGTTGCAGTTTCAGATGCTGTGCGTGCCGCCTCAACCGTGCCGGCTGACCTGCTGCGACGCGGTGACCTCGGTCGCATCGCATGCGGCACCCGCGCCGACCTTGTGGCACTTGACGATAACCTGCATGTGACCGCAGTATGGCTCGCTGGCGAACCGATCCTCTGACCGACCGCAACTAACTCGCGACCGCTGCCCGAACGCCACTAACTGACCGCCTCTTACTTATCAGTCAACAGTATCTTCAACCTCTGTAATTGCTAGTCGTACATTCACACCGTTGCTCGCTAACGCACCGGCTAACGCGGAGGGAGGTTCACCCGTCGTCAACAGTAGATCAACCGAGTCGAGTCCACAAATTCTTGAAAATGTGCGTTCATCTAACTTGGTGTGGTCAACAGCGACCACACACATGTCGGCAATTTCGACTAAGGCACGGTTGGTGACTGATTCGGCGTGGTCGTGTGTGGTAACCCCAGTTGAGGAGACACCATCCGCGCCGATTATGCAGAGGTCTAACCCAAATTCGCCAATCGTGTTTTCGGCAATGGGCCCCACCATTTCGTAACTCCTAGCGCGCACCACTCCGCCAGTCATGATCAGGGTATGTTGGGGCCATTGTGCTAGTTCTGATGCAATGCTCAATGAATTGGTAACAACCGTCAGAGCGCAGCCGGGGGCGAATTCACGAGCGATTCTAGTTAGGGTGGTGCCTCCCGAGAGCCCAACATGCATGTTCTCAGAGATGAGGGTATTGGCCTCCAACGCAATCGCGTCTTTTTCTACTCTCTGGCGAGATTCCCGGTATTTCAGCGGCAGTTCGTAGGCGAAGTTGGTGCTGACCGCTCCCCCGTGGGTTCTTCGCAGAACGTGCTGTTCTTCCAAAACGAGCAGGTCCCGACGAATAGTCGCTCCAGAAACTCCCAGAGACTCCTCAAGGTCAATGACTTGGACCATACCTTCTTCTGCTAGCAAAGAGACGATTGCCGAATAACGTTCATGCGGTCGCATGCCGACAGTGTAATCGCTAAAAACCCTGAATGTCTAACCAAGCGGTTGGGTTCTGATCGATTTTCCGGAGGCCGTGTCGAAGAAATGTGCCTTGTCGTGGTCGAACCCGATCCCGATCATCGTCCCCTCTTCTGGTGCGTCAGCAGGATCGACAGTGGCAACAAGTATCCCGGTTTCGGAAGCGACCGAACCCTTGTCAACATCTAAGTGGACTTGAGCCTCTTTTCCGAGGTGTTCAACGAGGGCGACCCGACCGGTGACTACGGCTTGGCCATTTTCGGCTGGGACTATGTGCACGTGTTCGGGGCGGATCCCGACTAGCAGATCACGCACATCACCTACATCATCGCCGTCGTCACGCTCCAAGATGCAGCGGAACTCTTCGACGCGTGACCCCCCGACTTGGAGTTGGCCATCCGTCCAACTTCCGCGCAGGAGGTTCATCATTGGTGCCCCGATGAAGCGTGCCACGAAGGAGTTCGCCGGGTGCTGGTATAGTTCGGATGGTTTGGCAACTTGTTGCACGACACCCTTGTCTAAGACGACAACACGGTCTCCCATAGTCATCGCCTCCGTCTGATCGTGGGTGACGTAGATGGTTGTGGATGCCAAGGTTCGCTGGAGACGCGAGATCTCCGCACGCATTTCTACGCGTAATTTGGCATCAAGGTTGGAGAGTGGTTCGTCCATCAGAAACGCTACTGGATGACGCACTATCGCTCGACCCATAGCCACTCGTTGCCGCTGACCTCCAGACAACTCACCGGGGCGCCGATCTAGGTAACTCTCGAGGCCTAACAAGGCAGCCGTCTCACGTACCCTTTCCCGCCGATTAACCTTTGGAGTCCTGCGGATTCGTAGCCCAAAGCCGATATTTTCCTCCACTGTCAGGTGCGGGAACAGCGCGTAGTTCTGGAACACCATTGCGATGTCACGATCCCCGGGGCGGACCTTGGAGATGTCCTTGCCGTCGATGAGCATGTGGCCTTCAGTGGCGGTTTCGAGCCCGGCAACTATACGCAAGAGTGTGGTCTTACCGCATCCACTCGGGCCGACTAGTACTACGAATTCGCCGTCTTGTATATCAAGATCAACCGTTGAGAGAGCTTCAGGCCCTCCGTCGTTGAATCGTTTGGTTATTCCTCTTAATGAGATAGATGCCATGTTTCTCCTACTTTGTTGCTCCTACGGTTAGGCCCTCGATTATGCGGCGCGACATCCATGTGTAGAGCACAATTAACGGTGCCAGCATGATGACCACGGCTGCGAACAAGCCGACCCAGTTGGATGTGTAACGCATGGCACCGAATGTGTTCAAAAGCCCCACTCCGATGGTTCGTTTGTCTTCATCGAAGGTAAGCGTCAACGCGAGCAAAAACTCGTTCCATAAACCAACGGCAACGATAATGGAGGTGGCGACCATGCCTGGTCTTGCCAAAGGCAGCATCACCGAGAAAAAGATACGAACTGGCCCAGCTCCTTCCATTGTTGCTGCTTCTTCTAGTTCAGTCGGCAATGACCTGAAGAACCCGGTCATGAGGAAGACCGCAAAGGGAATCGACACACCTACATAGGTGATAGTCAAACCGAGGAGGCTGTTGGACAGTCCCGCTTCGGAGAGACCCAGGAACAGCGGGATAATGATGGAATGCACGGGAATGCCGATCCCGAGAGCGAAAAACCCGGTCAGTCCGCTTGCTCCGCGAAAACCCACACGACTAAGTGCGTAGGCAGCCGGTGCGGCTAAGGCCATCGTCAGCAGCGTCCCGCCCCCAACCGTCAACAAACTGTTGATCGAGGTTCGTGTCAAGTTGAGTAGCCCCCAAGCATCGCCGAAGTTCCCAACCTCGGCGCTGTCGGGCAGGGCCCAGAGGTCTGCGAAAACCGTGTCGTTGCGCTTGAAGGCCGCAACAATGATCCAGCCGAGGATCGCAAAACTGAAAATGACCCACGACCACACGAATATACTGCCGCTGGCGCGGATCAACAGCCTTCGCAGCCGCAGCGCGAAGTTGATTGAGGTTCGGTCGTTGGTCAGATCCACGATCAGAACTCCACCACGGCACGGCGCATTACACGACGAGTCAAGAATATGAGCGCACCGACCAACGCCACCATCACGACTGCAATCGCGCTACCCTGGCCCAACGCCAGAATAGGACTTCGGTTGCCGAGCGCTACGACATACACATGCACCGGGAGCGTCCAAGAAGAGGCCGAGGGGTCGGTTCCCGAACCTCCGAACGCATAGATGAACTCAAAGGTCTTGATTGCTAGGATCACCCAAAGCACTGCGGCTACGCTCAAGACATCCCACGTTAATGGCAGTGTCACCCGGGTGAACTTCTGCCGGGCTGAAGCTCCTTCAAGTTCGGCTGCCTCGTAGTAATACGCGGGGATTCGATCAACGCCCGCCATCAATATGGTGACGAAAAACCCGGTGTAGATCCACACGAGACCCGCAATGATTGAGCGGAACAGTAGATCGGGGCCGAGCCAAGTTCTCGTCTGGGATGTCAGCCCCACTAGCTCAAGAAACTCGTTGAGGAGTCCGTTCCTTGGAGCTAGCAATACCCCCCAAGCAATCGCGAGAGCGACTGGCGGAACGACATTCGGGAAGAAGACGATGGCGCGAATAAGCTTTTTCGATCGCATCTCCCGTATCAGCATCGTAAAGATGAACGCAAAGAGAAAGACCACAAACCCGCCTGCGATCAATAGCGTGAGCGTCCGCCCGAACGACCCTCGGAAGGTGTCGTTGTTCCACAACTGCTTGTAGTTGTCGATCCCTACGAACTTAGCTTCGTCTCCGATGCCTTTCCATTTGGTGAAACTGATCCAAAGAGTCCCTATTGAGGGGGCTATGACGATCAGCAGATACACAGCCAAGGCTGGTGCGATAAAGATCGCGGCGTGACGACGAACGCCCTTGTGTCTGCTCAAATTCGCAGATACCGGTTTCAATCTTGTGGTCACGATCTCGTTCACACCATCCTTGGCTGCTTGCCCTGGAGGGTCTTGTTGGTCTTGTTAGTTGCTTACCAAGCTACCTCTATTGGTTGGCCCAGTATTCAGCGGTAGCGGACGCAATCTCCTCGATGAACTCGTCACCGGTGATCTGGCCGAAGAACAGCTGATCGTCAAGCGGCAAGAATACAGTCGCCCAATAGTCGGGGAGATCACCTTGCACTCCATCGTAGATGCGATGGACTTCCGGTTCGGACGCAAATATGTCTGCTGCGTCCTGAATCTCCGGCGGCACGCCTATATCGCTTCGAGGCGTGATGTTCTTGGCCTTATCTGCGATGCCTGCCAAACGATCCCGACCGAGTGCGTAGGCGATGAACTGTTGTGCTGCTTCTGGCGCTTCGGCGGCATTGGGCACAACCCAACCAATCTGATACAACTCCGCCGACTCCGTACCGCCGTCTACGGTCGGGAATGACAGTAGCCGGTATTCAAAGCCAGGTGAAGCGTAACTTGAGGTTTCAGAGGCCAGCCAGGTGCCGTTCACCATGAAGGTGCCGTCTCCTGCTGCCCATGCCTGCTGTGCAAGCGGATAACTGCTGCCTTCGTAACCGTCGGCCAAAGCTCCTGATTCGACCAACTTGACCAGATCGGCTACGGCCCGTCGCATCGGGGCCGACCGCCAGAGTTCGCCAGTCGTGTCTGAAGCGGCAGCGTGGAAGCTACCAGGTCCACCATGTCGGACAATCAACCAATACAGCCAATAGGCGTTGTAGAAGTCGATCAGGCCGTCAGCTTGGACTGCGTTTTCGCCGGCTGCAACGGCAGCGGCAATGAACTCATCCCAAGTTCCGGGTGGATCAATTCCAAGCTCGGCCAAGCGAGAACCGTCATAATGGATTCCCGATGAGACCACCGAGTGGGGAATCAGGTGTGGTTCGCCGTCGATGGCGTAGGCATCAAGGAAGGCAGACGGAATCACGTCTCCAACAGTTACGTCCTCGCCAGGGATCGTCATGTCTAAAATCCCTGCCAGCGACTGCGTCTCTCCAGTATTGACCAGCGCTCCGACTAGCGGTTCGGCATCCAAATCCACGAGGTCAACCGCTTCACCGGCAGTCAATGCTGCGCGGACGCTGGTGAGTATCTCGCGGCCTCCCCAGAGCACATCAACTTCGTGGCCGGTATCAGCTTCGAAGGCATCAATGCTGGCCTGCAATACTTCCTGTTGAGGTTCGCCTTCATTCCACATCGAGAAGTATCGGATGGTTGAAGGTTCTGGTGCAGGGGCCGGTGTCTCAGTGCCGCCGTCCGACGAATCGTCCATGGTGCTGCCGTCGTCCGGGGTGCTGCCGTCGTCCATGGTATCACCGTCGCCCGTCGATGCGTCCGTAGCAGGAGCGGTAGTCTCCGGCGGGTCAGTTGTGGTGTCGCTGTCATCCCCGCATGCTGCGGCCATCATGGCGACGGCCAGCAATACGGCCAAGAACCGCCAGAGCGGTCCTCTGATACCCTTTCGCTTATTGTTTCTCATTGTTTCCCTCCTTATGGATTCGTACGGGCTGGTGCCCATACGTCGCTTTTTTGCGATCGTGAATTCGAGCGTTCGTCAACATCTTTGAGAATTACCGACCTGGACAGATACCGGGGGTTGTCTGGGTCATGTTCGCCTCGAACTGCCAACCTAAGACCAAGCCGTTGGACCTCTGTCAGCGATGCCAAGGGATCGCATTCGGGCCAATGCACCGTCGCGCCAATCAAGGCAAGATCATTAATCAAGGACTCGTCCCTTTCGCCGAAACCCCATATGAGAGTGTCGGCCGAGGCCACAGATATCGGCCCGTGACGGTATTCTTTAGCTGGATACGATTCTGCCCAGCAATGGGCCATTTCTCGTAACTTCAGCGCAGCTTCGTTAGCGATTCCATACGTCCAAGCGGTGCCTAAGAACACGAAGTGTTTTCGATTGTCCGCGTCGGAATGCCGCAGACGTGCAGTGCCATTTGAGGCATCGGCTAGGGAGCGGTCAATCGGATAATCGACGCTGGCTAACAAGGCAGTGAGTGCAGTCGTGGCGAAGCGAGTCTGAACCACAGACTGCTCATCTGCGAACGAGGCGACTAACACCAGGTCGGCTACGGATGCGATGGGACTTTGTGCTGACGCGGTGAGTGCAATTGTTTTTCCAGCGTTGGACAAGCGGAGCGCCTCAAGCACTTCGGTCGTGCAGCCAGACCTCGACAACGCGATCAGACAATCCCAATCTCGTACCGGTGCTACCGATGCCGCGAAAGCATCGGTGAGCCCATGTCCGCTCTCTTCTCGAAACGCTGCGTACGACTGCGCAACAAACAAAGATGTCCCGCACCCGACGACACCAACTCGGGTACCGCGACCAGGTAACTGGTTGGCAATCTGCATCACTTGTGGGTTTGCCCAGACTGACGGCTGAGACTCGATTTCTGTATGGGTCTTGTTCATTGGAGAAGAGTATAATGCACATATCTAGTTGTTGTCAAGAATAAATCTTCATATTCGTACAATTCTTTTTTTCGTGCTTAGCTAACCTCTAAAAATGCGCCTGCTTTGCGTTTGCCCCAACCCAGCGTTGGACCACACTGTCGTGGTAGAGCGCATTGAAAAAGGCGAGACAACTAGGGCTTCGGCGAGCGTCACCACCGCAGGCGGGAAGGGTCTTAACGTGGCCCGATTCGCCGCCGGTTTCGGTGTCCCCACGCAATCAGTGACCTGCGCTGGCGAGGTTGGTGCCGACCATCTCGACTTGTTGGCGAGGTATGCCAACCTGAACTTGATCACAGTTGAATGCCCTGAAGCGACAGTGCGCATCTGCCCGATAGTCGTATCAAGCGAAGACTGGTCGGCGTTTACCGCAAGTGACCCCGCAGTGGCAATTGACCCTGCAATCTGGTCAAAGTTCACCGACCTCGTTGTGCGCCTTGCTGGCGATGCGTCCGTCGTTTGTGTCTCGGGAAGCTACCCCGAGGTTGAAGGCATCAACCCGGCTGACACGCTGCTAGCGGCTCTGGGGTCGCACCCGCGCGTCTGGGTAGACACGTCTGGTGCCGCTCTTCGCACAGTGTTCGAAAAGCACCCGAACACGGCTTTGAAAATCAATTTGGCCGAAGCGTGGGCGCTGATCGCGGAGTTACAGCTCGCGCCTGAGCTAGACGCGCCTGAGTTGGTCGCTCTTAAGTTGGTCGCGCCTGAGCTAGTCGTGCCTGACCAAGACACCGCTCGCCGTGACATCGCTGACCCAGAAAGCGCCATTGACACAACAACGCTGCGCGGCCACGCGCTTGCCGTCTGCAATCTGCTCGGGCAACGTAGGCGGGAAGTGATCGTGACCGCTGGTCGACACGGTGCAGCCGCGAAGGTGGACGGTGCTGTCCGTTGGCTCTCTGCACCCACGGTCGATGCCCGAAATGCCACAGCCAGTGGTGATGCGTTCCTAGCCGGGTATGTTTCGGCCGGCACGGGACTCCTCAACCAACTCCGTGATCCTCTTGTGGCAGGTCTCTGTGCAGGCGCCGCGAACGCTCAATACTGGTATCCAAACTCCCCCGCCGGCACAGTCCTTGAACTCGCCGCTGAACACCTTAAGCCTTAGAGCGTTAGCGGTTAGGTGCCGATCTGCGGGAACGCTTGAGATTCAGGCAATAGCGGCGATCCCTGACTTGCCGCTTTGCGCCACCGATCACGGTCGAATCGAGACCTACCAAGTCCGGTGGTGCATGGCTGACGCTCCCCGTGAGCGAAACGCTGGAGCGGGCAGAGGAATTGGCCTCGACCATCATCGAGGCTGCGACCGCGCAGATCAACTCCCTGCCCAGTGCCCTGCCCGGCGCGGAAGTTGTGGATGCCTTCCAAAGCAGAATCAACAAGAGAACGGCTGATTGTCTGCGGACTGTCGCAGCCACCAGGAAACGTATCGCCCACTGAACGCCGCCTGTGTCGGTGCTGGGCGCCGGCGACTCCGAGATCAACTACCCCGACGCTTTCACACTGACCAACCGCTGGCACACGTCCGTTGGAACTGCATGTCCAGGAGGCGGTCCGAGCGCTGACCGGCATCGGAAGTGTCTGCTACCAGCCTTGGGCTTCGAGTAGGGCCTTGAGTTTGCGTTTGGTTTTGTGCTCGGTGCGCACACGCTCCAGCAGCGAGGCGAACCGTGCAGGCTCGCCTGTCGAGTCGGCCAACCGGCGAACACGGACCAGCAGATCAACCGCCGTCTCGTACTGGTTGGCCTTCTTGCGTTCGATGATCGCCAAAGCGGCCGGCTCGTACACGGCGATGGCATCCAAGGCATGGGTCTCCCCGCGGGTCCGGGCCAGTGTCAACCATGTCTGCGCCCGGCAGCCGTAGTCGTTGGCCACGACCCAGGCATCGTTGACCATGCCCTCGAACAGCAGGATGTCGACCAGCGCTACGGCGGCAGCGGGCACGGCGGGCGGCAGCGGCGCGAACGCGAGTGCGGGCGTCGCCAGCACGCCGGGTCCGGTCCCGCCGGCGGTGCGCTCCAAAGAACTGTGCAACTCGTCGCGGCAGCGCTCCAGCCAGTCCTGACCGGGGTCTTCGTCGAGCAGCCGCCGATACGCCGACAGCGAAGGGCTCGACACGAACGCATCCCAGAACAGCCGCACAGCATCGTTATCCTCACCGCGCTCACGCAGCATGCGAGCCAGGAACTCGCGCAGCCCGTCCAGTTGCCACGACCGGTTTCCCCGCTCGGCCAGACTGCGGCGCGCCCACACCATTGCCTCCTCGCCGCGGCCGGCACGGTCGAGGGCCTGCGCTATCTCCAACACATGGTCGGACCGGACACAGTCGGGGCCGTACGCCTCTATCAGCGCGTCGGGGTCGCCGCTCCCGAGCGCCCATCCCACCAGGGCCTGCTCCACAGCGAAGGCTCCAGACGACCAGCCGTCGTCATCGGGCATGGTTTGCTCAAGGTGCGGCTCGAGCCCCTTGCGGAACGCGGCCAGACCCGGCTCACCGAGTACGTCCGCGTAGCTCGCCGCGCTCCGCTGGAAACCGCCGAGTTCAGAGTCCAACTCGACCTCCAACAGGCGGCCCGCCAACTCCACAGGGTCGGGCCTGCCCGCTTCGCAGGCCCGCAGATGCAACTCCGACAGCCGGCAAGAGAAGTCGGTGAGCCGGCCGCCGGAGTCGTCCACATAGTCGATGGCCGAGTCGGCGCGCCGCTGGGCATGTTCGCAAAGTCGGGCAGCAGCATCGTGTTGGCCCGCTTCGCAGAGGTCCTCCAAGCCGTCGATCACGTCGTCGACCGCCATGGCCCAGCCGCTCTCCTCCTGATGGGTCACCAAGCCGCGGGTCATGTAGTCTCGGCCGCCGAAGGCATGGTCGATGCGGTGGCGCCAGTCGGCGAGGTCGGGCCCGGCACCCCGGGCGGCCCGGGCCTCCGCCAGGAGGCGTTGGCGAAGGCGCCAGTCGGTCTGTGCCCGGTCCAGCACGATCTCAGACAGCCGTTCGGGGGCCAACCCCTTGACGAATTCGGCCAGTTCCCCGTTCGGGTCGTCATCGGACCCGCCATGGGACACTGGACCCGATGGCCGGTCGCTCGCGGCGACAGCCGCCCAGACGGACGGGTAGTCTTCGGGCGCCAGCGACAGGGCTGTCGCCACACAGTGCTTGCAGAATGAGCCGTCATCGGCCGCGGGGCATGTGCAGGACCATTGAGGCTTGCCCCGGTCCGCCCAGAGCTCCACCGCGTACGGCATTGTGCCTCGCACCGTCGCCTTCAGCCGCCCGCCCCGGGCCTCGGCCGTTTCGACCCGCCGGTCAATCAGGTATCCCGCCCCGCGCTGATACGCGCGTGGCCCGGCGAGCCGCGCCACCGTCGCGGCATCGAACAGTTCAGTCAACGATACCATCTCCGCATTATCGCGGGAACCACGCCGACTGCGTGGGATGTTCCAGGATTTGTCGGGCGCGGACCCGGCTCAATGCCCCCGAGCACTCGCGTCCGCGACCCGCTACACGAACCAGAGCCTCACAGTCGAGCTTCCTCCCCAGCGTGTTGCTGCTGGAGGTTGCCCGCCCTTGGCCGCTTTCAAACCGGTGCATCTAGACTGAAGACGTGACTCGCAAGGAACTCGTGCTTATCAAACACCGAGAGGCGATACGAGCCGCCGCGGCGCGCCACAGGTGCCGCTCCATCGCCTTGGTCGGCTCAGTGGCACGGGGCGAGGACAGCCAGGAAAGCGACTACGACTTTCTGGCTGATTTCGAGAAGGGCGTTACGCTGTTTGACCAGTGCGGACTCCAGGCGGCCTTGGAGGACCTGCTCGGATCGGAGGTTGATGTCGTGCCTTCCTCCAGCATCCGCGAGAGCTATCAGAACATGCACGACGACGCCATCAAGTTGTGAGCCGCACCGACGACGAACGAGTCGCAGACATTCTTGACAACTGCCGCAGGCTTCGCGACATCGCGTTGGTGGGCGAGGAGAAGTTCCTAGCTGACGAGGTTCTCCAAGATGCGGCCTGCTACCGGGTCACGGTGATCGGCGAGGCACTCAACAATCTCTCGGACGATTTTGCTGAGCAGCATCCCGACTTGGAAATCCCCGAAGCACGGGGGATGCGCACCGACTACGAACAGGCCGGGATGACCTACGACCGGCCCGGGCTGCGGATCGACCGGCTGATCGAGAGCCTGGAGATCATCAGGGGCTACTGGGCGCCGGGACCGTTCGACTTCGCCAGCGAGCACTACACGATCACCGGCTACGACGGTCACCCCAAACCGTGGACTGAATCCGGACCGCCGATCATTATCGGGGGCGGGGGTCCGCGGATGCTGGGCGTGGCGGCTGAACACGCCGACATTGT
>JAHQYM010000170.1 GCA_024421095.1 Acidimicrobiia bacterium | reverse complement strand
AACGTCAACCCGTTGAGCTAGTCAAAACTCTCACCTGGGACCAAGGCCGCGAGATCGCCCGCTGGCCCGACATCGAACACAACTGCAACATTCAAGTGTACCTCTGCGAACCGCGCTCGCCGTGGCAACGACCCAGCAACGAACAAACCAACGGGCTCCTACGACGCTGGCTACCCAAAGGCACCAACCTCAACTGTAACCCCATACACCTCGCGCTCATCTGAGATGCCCTCAACCACATGCCCCGCAAACTCCACAACTGGAAACCCACACAACACGTCTACACTACGCTCTGTCGCAACCACCGATAGAGCTTGCCGAGCTTTCCGACGCGGTTCGTCTGGGCGAGAGAAGTTACCGATAGCCAGTCGCGATGCCCCCTGACAGATCTATATCTAATGAAACGGGGATTTGCTAGACTGGCTGTGGGTGTCCTCTGGTGTGAGCACGCCTGAGTGGCTCAGGCTGGACCACCCGGTTGGCGCTCAAATCTAGATACCTTAGCATAGAAATACACTTCAAGCGCTAGGCGGATCAACTGCAGCATACTCAGAACAACCGAGGTCACCATAAGGCTACCAATAGTCGCGAATATAGCTGTGTCGTATTGGTAGCCTCGGTCGCAGGACGATCCGTCGGTGCCTCCTTCCCCCGATATGCCACACTCGGGGACCGAGAGCAACTCGAACGAGAACACAAACGCAATAGCAATGACTGATGTGGCGATGAGCGCGATAGTGTTCTTCAAGAGTTGTTCTCTAAAGGGCCATGTCACATTATGATCGACTGCGATAGCGCTGATGACACTAAGGCTTCCAGCGATGAGGAGAGCAACTGGAACCGTTATTATGGGTACAGTGCTGCTCAATGAGTTGGGTCTCGCGGCTATCAGAAACCAAGAACCCACAAGAACAAGGAGTAAGAATACCGCGGATCGATCACTGAGTAACTCTCCCTCAATGAGCAAGATCTGTCTTTTTCGCGACTTTTTCGGAAGATAGACGTTGAGAAGCCACTCGCCGGAACTATCCATCTGATATACGATTGCTCCAGCGCCCGACTTCTTGCTGTGCTTGCTTGCTTCCCTGATGGCTTCGGATAGGGATCTAGTTTCTTTAAGCGTCTCGCTCTTCTGTAACTCGAAGTCCAACTTGTAAAGATTGAAGCGGCCCTTGCGCTGCTCGATTCCGTACCGGAGATCTCGATCATCTCGAATATTCCGTATGTGCCGCATATCCGTACTCTACTACTCGACACTACTCAACCGCAACTCAGCCACTGCTAGCTTGGTTGGCACGGCCACACCAGCAACGACCATGTTGAGGGAGAGACCGTGCGCTCCGCGCGATGCGCTAGTGTCCTGAGTGGGGAATTTGTTGCATATATGTGGCCATGGTGTCGAAGATTTGGTCTGCGGTTTTGTGCCAGGTGAATGGTCGGGGGTTGTCGTTCCAGTTGTCGGTCCAGGTGTTGATGGAGTCTTTGAGTTCTGTGACGCTGCGGTGGGTGCCGCGTTTGAGCGATTTGGTGGTGAGTTCTGAGAACCAGCGTTCGACGAGGTTCATCCATGAACTGTAGGTGGGTGTGAAGTGCAGGTGGAAGCGGGGGTGGCGTGTCAGCCAGCGCTGGATGGCGGGTGTTTTGTGGATGGAGACGTTGTCTAACACGATGTGGACGTTGAGGCTGTCGGGGATCTCGTTGTTGATCTGGTTCAAGAACTTGCGGAACTCTTCGCTTCGGTGGCGGGCGGTCATTGAGGTGATGACTTTGCCTGAGGCTGTGTCGAGGGCTGCGAACAGGTTGGTGGTGCCGTGGCGTCGGTAGTCGTGGGTTTGTCTTTCGGGGGTGCCACACGTCAACGGCAGGATCGGCGCGGTGCGGTCGAGGGCTCCGATGCCGGTCTTTTCGTCCACGCACAGCACCACCGCCGCCTCTGGGGGGTTCAAATACAGGCCGACCACGTCGCGGACTTTTTCGACGAACTGCGGGTCAACAGACACCTTGTACTCGTCGACAAGATGCAACTTGAGCCCGAACGCCCGCCATATCTGTGACCGCGGTCTGCGCAACGCCTTCTGCGGCGGCCATCGACCGCGTCGACCAGTGAGTCGCGTCCGCCGGGACGCACTCCAAAGTGCACACCAGCACATCCTCGAACACCGCGTCGGTGACCTTGCGCGGCGGCGGCGGCCGCGGGTCGTCGCTCAGCCCGTCGAGGCGCCGCTGCGCGAACCGCTTGCGCCACTTCGACACCGTCGCCAGATGACAACCCAGTTCCGCGGCGATGTCATTGTTCGTCTGACCGTCCGCGGCGCCCAACACGACCCGGCACCGCATCGCCAAAGCCTGCGACGAGTTGGGGCGCCGCGCCCACCCCTCCAAGGTCTCCCGTTCCTCACTGTTGAGCACCACCTACACAGCCAGCCGTCCCCGTCGAACACCCATCACAGACTCCAATCATCGCCGCAAACACCATCATGACACACCCAACACCAAAACGCGAATAATTAACCACTCAAGACACTAGGGTGTGGCCGGTGTCTCCGTTGACGGTCACGGTCACATAGCGGTGGCGTTTACGCATCGACGTTTCATCGACCAGCAACACCTTGCAGCGTTGACTGCGGCGGTGCGCGGCGATCAACTCCGACTAGGCCCGCACCAGCGTCATGATCACCGTCCAGTGCATACCGTGGCGGCGCACCACCGCACGAGTCGACATGACTTGCGCGTCCGCGACCAACCGATGCGCCATGCGGCGTGTCAACTTGCCGTCGAAGGAGTCGTGGTCCTCTAAGAACCGCTCTGAGCAGTTGCCGCAACTGAACCGGTGCCGCATCCACACCAATGTCGTCCGCCGGCCCGACACCTCCGCGTCGCGTACCTGCCGCTCGCGCGTGTCATGCACCTTGTGGCACTTGAACCCGCAATGCGGGCACTGGAGTTGCGTCTGGGACGACTCGACGCGCACCCTCAACACAGCCGAGGTGTCCTCAACCACCTCCAACACACGAATCTGACGCAGATGCAACCGCACCCGCATAACATCACTGGGCATCGGGGCTCTCCTGGATAGTTGGATACCAAAACACCGATTCCAGCAGGGCCCCGCCCCCAATACAGGGACCCTCAACCACCCCGCCCCCGCGTTTACGCGCAGGCTCAACAAATTAACCACTCAGGACACTAGTGTTTTGAGTTGTTAATTATTCGCGTTTTGGTGTTGGGTGTGTTATCATGGTGTTTTCGACGATGATTGGAGTCTGTGATGGGTGTTCGACGGGGACGGCCGGCTGTGGAGGTGGTGCTCGACAGTGAGGAACGGGAGATCTTGGAGCGGTGGGCGCGTCGCCCCAAGTCGTCGCAGGCTTTGGCGTTGCGGTGCCGGATCGTGTTGGGCACCGCGGATGGTCGGACGAACAATGACGTCGCCGCGGAACTGGGTTGTCATCTGGCGACGGTGTCGAAGTGGCGCAAGCGGTTCGCGCAGCGGCGCCTCGACGGGCTGAGCGACGACCCGCGGCCGGGGCCGCCGCGCAAGATCACCGACGCGGTGATCGAGGATGTGCTGGTGCGCACTTTGGAGACCGACCCGGCGGACGCGACGCACTGGTCGACGCGGTCGATGGCCAAAGCAGCAGGCGTTTCACAGACCGCGGTTAGTCAGTTATGGCGGGCGTTCGGGCTCAAACCGCATCTTGTCGACGAGTACAAGGTGTCCCCCGACCCGCAGTTCGTCGATAAAGTCCGCGACGTGGTCGGCTTGTTCCTGAACGCCCCAGACGCGGCGGTGGT
>JAHQYM010000169.1 GCA_024421095.1 Acidimicrobiia bacterium | reverse complement strand
CAGCAAGTTCCACTACTGGGGATATGCCGAGGGCAACAATTAGTCAACGTAGGAACAGGTGGCACTTTGCATCAAGATGTGCAAGCTCATTCCAAAGTGGAGGTCTGGCAAAAGAACGAACGTCACCAAGTCAACATAACACCAGGTTCAACACTGCACGAACTCTATGGCACAACGGTTTGGGTCAACTCGCTGCATCATCAAGCAGTAAACACCGTGGGGCCTCCTCTGAAGATCACCGCCTGGTCTAACGATGGTATAGCCGAAGGGTTAGAACACGAAACACTACCCATCCTCAGCGTTCAATGGCACCCAGAGATGCTGCCCACGCGTGATACCGACCCGGTATTTTCTTGGCTAGTAGACCAAGCACACCAAAAATCAACCTCCAACCGAATCCCAAACTAGAAAGCACCCGATTAATGCACCACAAACAACTAAGCAAAATAAAAAATGCAGACGGTTTCATTGCCGCGCTCGACCAAAGCGGAGGCAGCACACCAAAAGCACTCAAACTTTATGGAATAGCTGAAGACGGATACCAAAACGAAGCCGAAATGTTTGACCTAGTTCACGAGATGCGCAGTCGCATCATTACTAGCGCGAGTTTCAACGGAGACCGCATTCTTGGTGCCATCCTCTTCGAAATGACCATGGACCGCGAAATCTCTGGTGACCCAACCGCTGCGTACCTCTGGAACACCAAGCAGATCGTTCCGTTCCTCAAAGTCGACATCGGCCTTGCAGCAGAAGCTAACGGCACGCAACTAATGAAGCCTATGCCAACGCTGAATGAACTGTTAACCAGAGCCAAAAAGCAGGGCATTTTCGGTACGAAGATGCGTTCAGTTATCCACGAAGCCAACCAAGGTGGGATAGCAGCGGTTGTGAACCAGCAGTTTGAGATCGGCAAACAAATTCTCGCTGCGGGTCTCGTGCCCATCATCGAACCCGAAGTCAGCATCAACAGCCCATCAAAAGCAGAGGCAGAAGTGATGCTCAAAGCGGAACTGCACCAGCATCTCGACCAACTTGGCGAAGACCAGCAAGTGATGCTGAAACTGACTTTGCCGTCGGTCAATGGGTTCTATAGCGACACCATAAGCCATCCAAGGGTGCTGCGAGTTGTGGCACTATCTGGTGGTTACACACGCCAAGAAGCGAATGACAGGCTAAGCCGCCAACCGGGGATGTTAGCGAGCTTCTCGCGCGCCCTCACCGAGGGGCTCAATGCCTCACAAAACCAAGCAGAGTTCGACTCTGCACTCGATGTCGCAATCGGCAGCATCTTCGCAGCATCCACCCAGAAGGTCGTGTGAACTAGCAAAAGGTCGTGTGAGCTAACTGCTTTGGGCTAACAATGCGGCACCGCGCAGCGCGGTTTCGTGGTCGGCACTAGCGCGTATCTCTAGGTCTGTTGCTTGGCGAATTTGCTCTAGAAGAAGCTGCGACTGGCTTAAGCCACCGTCCACCAAAAGTGGGCCGTCAACGTTCATATGGGAAGTCAACTCAGCCACTCGCTCCGCAAGACCATTGACCGCAGCCCAGACAATATCGGCAGCGGTTGTTTGCAACCCAATGCCGCTGAGTACACCTCTAACTTGAGGGTTTTGATGAGGTGAACCAAGCCCCGCTAGCGAAGGCACAAACTCAACCCCCCCCGAAGCTGAACCCGAAGCTGAACTTGAAGATGCAGCGGAAGCGGCAGCGGACGCAGCAACCGCGTCAAGTTGGTCAACACTTGCCAATAAACCAACCCGAACCAGCCACTCGATTACCGATCCCGCAGCCAAGATCGATCCTTCAACCATGTATTCCTCAACAAGCTTTCCGTCAACGGTACGCCGCCAAAGCGGTAACGTGTAACACCCCGAAGGTGCATCGGAAATCGTGGAACCGCAACCGACATCAAGCATTCCCGAAGTGCCGAGAGTGAGCTTCGCTTGCCCGGCACCCAAACCGTGGGTCATGCTCGCAGCCGATTGGTCGCCGCAACGAGCTTTCAACGCAAGCGGCGCACCAACTACTGAAGGATCACAAGTGCCTACCGGTGCGTCAGAAGCCACGAGTGCAGGCATCGCCTCAAGGGGGATACCCAACACCGCCATAATCTCTTCAGACCAACCTCCACTAAAAGAATCGTAGAACCCCGTTGCCCCAGCATTGGACGGGTCGGTCACATAAACGGTGCCTCCGCTCAGCACCCAAGTCAACCAAGTGTCAACAGTTCCGAAACGCAATGTCTTGCCAGCGGCCGCCGTAGCAACCGTCTCGCTATTGGCCAGCAACCACTCCAGTTTCGTGCAGGAAGCTGAAGTGTTCAGTGGAAATCCCAACGCCACAAACTCAGCTACCCGTGCCGCCGTGCGAGTATCTTGCCAGCTAATCAAAGGACTCAACGGCTCGCTGGTTTCACTATCCCAAGCCAGCACACTGGCCCGCTGGTTAGTGATCGCTAGACCATCAACATCTGCGACAGTCAACCCCGAACTTCGCATGCTGTGCTGTAAAACATCACGGGCCGAACCCACGATTTCTGCAGGGTCTTGCTCCACCGCACCAGAAAACGGATACGCCGCTCGCACACCTTGGCGTGCAATACCAAGTCGCTCCTTGCCATCAAAAACCGCAGCACGCACCGTGGTCGTCCCAACATCAAGCGCAGCTATCAAACTCATCAATCGTCCCCTCAAACTCTTCTGGCAAAAATGAACTGTACCGAATTGAAAGTCGTTGAGGTAGTGTCGGAGCATGACCTACACAAAACACCTCGATTCGCCAGTTGGGCTGCTCCGCTTAGTTGCCACAGCCAACGGCCTCAGTGAAGTGCAATTCGAGCAAGACGGCGAAATCGGCCATCATCACGACGACCATCAACTGCTAGCCGAAGCCGAGACTCAACTCCTTGAGTATTTTGCGGGGCAACGCCGAGAGTTCGACATTGAGCTTGACATCTCGCAAGGAACTGAGTTCCAACTCGCTGCGTGGCAGGCTTTAGCCGAGGTTCCCTACGGTGAAACAAGGACATATCGGCAACAAGCGGAAGCGGTGGGCCGTCCCAAAGCCGTGCGCGCTATCGGTTCCGCCAACGGCAAAAACCCGATATCTATCATTTTGCCATGCCATCGCATAATCGGTTCTGACGGATCACTCACCGGCTACGGCGGCGGCTTATCAACCAAAGAGTTTCTGCTCAACCACGAAAAAGCGCACCTGAACCGAATGTGAACAACCTGATTGGCCGAGGCGAACCACGGGCAGCCAGCCGCTACGAATCGGCAAACTCTTGGCACGCGTCAACGAGTGCGTCGTAGAAATACTGGCCAAAAGAGCGGTCGGCTAGGAGCAGATAGGAAGGTTCAGCAGCGATATCATCACGTATCAAATCGGCGCTGACCCTAGCAACGGAAGCCGACCCCACTGCCCCGTTAGGAAACATCAAATCGTGGAAATCTAGGCTGCACACCTTCTCAAGCACAGAAGCGCTCCGCTCCCCGCTCAGACGCAAACACAATCGACTATGGGTTATACCAATACAGTTGACTGAGGGGTCGGGTGGAACTTCAGCGACGATCTTAGCCACGTCATTAACCGAGCCCAGAAGCAACCATTCGTCGCAACGAATACCGGCGATGAGCACATCATCACGCCGCACGGCTCTAGCAAAGTCAACCCCAAACAACGAAGCAGCAACTTGGGCTCGGACACTAACTTTGGTTAGTTGAGACTCGTCTGCAATCACCGGTGCCCCCGCAGGCGTGGCAGCCAGTTTTGTAATTGGGCTACGAAACAACGGTTCAGCAGACACAGCAGACTCAGCAGAC
>JAHQYM010000168.1 GCA_024421095.1 Acidimicrobiia bacterium | reverse complement strand
CGAGAGTGCCCGGCTCATCCAGCGCTCGCAGAAGCTCACTCAACCGTTCGCTCGCGGCGCGGTCGAAATCAAGCCACGCCAGAGACGACTCGGGTGCGGACGCTAATGCTGTGTCCAATACCCCACTACCTTTGGTCCGTCGCTGGCCGAATCGTCGGCACGAACTCTGCGGTAACTCGACAAGCCCCAAATTGTAGCGCTGTTTTAACTCCGCCGCTGGACTGCTCTTGAAACACACATCTGGCCAACCCCGACCCATCGATCCGACCGGCCCGGCCCGTGTTGTCGCGTCCCGAGGCACACCAAAACACTGGCACTCTCGGGACGACCGTTGCAGGGATGTGATGCCCCCGCGCCCCAGCGCGCCGCCGCCATGCGCTATCCTCGCGGGCGCTTTAACGAAGCGACGGGGCGAAGTCCCGGAAGCATGTGCTGGGCTGGTGTCCGGGCCACTTGGTGTTCACAAGACGGAACTGACGTTCGATATTGGGCGTGGTGTTCGAGGTGGTGACCGCTACCGTCGTGAATGTGAAAGTCCCCGAACTCGATATCGACAGCTATCACAGATGGGCTGCTGGAAATCTAGTCGACAATCGAAACCGGGGGATTTTCGCAGAATGGCTCGTGGGGCAGGCATTGGGCGCGATCGAAGACGGCAAGCACCGCGTGGAGTGGGACGCGTGGGATCTCGACTATTGCGACATCGGGATTGAAGTCAAAGCCTCTGGGCTCAGCCAAAGTTGGAATCGCCATGAGGCATCAAAACGTTCCAGTTTCAATATCGCGCCACCGAAATCGGTCTGGCACGCAAGCACCGACATGTGGGCAACGAACCACGACGGAACGAGACCGGCACACGTGTACGTGTTCTGTCTCCACGAGCCAGTGCCAGCCAACAACGAGAACGTTGCTGAGCCGAACGAATGGAAGTTCTGGGTGATCTCCGGCCACACACTCGACAAGCAGCTTGGTAGGCAACAAACTGTTGGGATCGAACGTCTGAACCGCCTTGCCAACCCGATCCGCTGGACCGATATCAAGCCCAGCGTCGATGCCATCATCTTCGCGGTCAGCAATGCGGGGAATGTAGCCAACCGGGGTCAGTGAGTCTCGCATACATCTGAATATATCATTTTCGGAGGATCTAGTATCATAGATTCCGTTGATCGAATAGCATATTTTCTGCAGCTCTGATGCCGCATTTTCTATGGATGCGCCCCAGAACTCCTTTCGCTGGCCGTGACAGTACGGCGAAGCACGTCGCCGATAATGATCACCGCGCCGACGCCAGTGCCCACCTCGGATACCTCAAGAACCCAGAGATGCCTGCTTCGCGAGCCTGCTCTTCTCCGCCATCGATGCTGTTCTTCGGCCCATGTCTTCCTCAGCCTGATGCTACTCCAAGGGTGGTGCCAGAACCACCGATGCTCCAACGAAGTGACGTTGGTCCACGCACGGTAGACCCGCTGCTCCCTATTCCGAACCGGTGCCGTCAACATTCAGTGGTTATGCTGTGGCTATTGGTGACGGGCTTGCTCTTGACCGCAGAGCCTCAATTGCGGATAAACTGTTGGAGAGGTAATTTGCGATGCTTGCGATGCTCACTTCCCGTGTTGCACGGTGAGCCAAGACAGCAGCCGTCAACCCCACCAAAATCATCAGCGCCGCTGAGCCGCCCGCAGCGTTCACCGCGGCAACACATGCCAACACTGCCGTCGTCCCGAGCACACCTTTGCACCCTCCGTCGGCAAGCTCGTGGTACTCGCCGCTCTTGCGTGCCTTATCGTAGCTCCGCGCCAACGCCACCACAGCAACTAGCAGCAGCAACGGATTGCTGGACACTAACGCCGAGGTGCAAGTTGCCGCAGCGAGTTGAGCGAAAGTTTCGGTGTCGGTGCTGTTCCACCCAAACATCACAGCAACAACGCTCACCGAAGCGCCGAGCAAGTCTGCTACGTCATAGGTGTTGATCCCGTACAGCCAACTCTTGGGAATCAAGAACGTGTCGTTGAGGAATGCTGCGGTGGAGTCGAAGTTGGACTTGTCCCAGGTCGCGATAGGTAGACCACGCGGAGTTGAGGCATCTTTGAGGAGCGCCGAAACAGCACCGAACGCTTCTTGGATGATCGTGTCGTCGGGCGATGCTTGACGAACAGATTTTGCTGCACCAACGATGGTGTGCGATCCGTCGAACAGACGGTGGTAACTACCGCCGAGTTCGGGACGCAACAACTCGTTCAGATAGTTGGTGTCCATCGCCTTGTCGTAGATGCTCGCAGGTCCGCTCAGCACACCCGACACGAGCTTGTTCACCGCTCCAGAGATCTCGCTCGACAACAGAGCTTGAGCAGCTTCAAACGTTCGGGTCGCCCCAGCGACCGTCGTGCTGGAGGCTTTGGAGACGGCCTTGCCTGTAACCTCGGCAACTTTGGACGCTAGCTCAGGTGCCCATGATGTGCGTTCGCTCTGTTCGGGCGACGCGGGGGGCTGGGCACACCGAGCGGTGGCGACTACTGTTAGGGCACCGCACGCCCCGCGGTCGCCACTGGTGTTGCCTTGTGCGTCTGGCGTGATCATCTGGTCGGGAGGTTCGACTTCGCACGCTGCGATCGCTGCCGGGTCACCGGTCAGTTCGGCGGACCGGTGCCGGACTTCGTTGGCATCTTGCTGCTGCTGTTCAGTCATGGAAGCGGATTATAATGCATCGATATCTCAGTATTGAGAGAACGGTGCCGGTCTGCGTCAACAAACCGACGCGATGACTTGATCGCAAGCCTGTTCGTTGGTGCCTACCGCGTGAGAATGCGCGGTTGCACCTACCGTTTCTAGTCCCAGTACCTCGGGGATATCCGGCGCTTCGCGTTTTAGGTCGGAGTGAGGGTTTCGAGGAGCGCCCGGTTGGGTTTGCCGGCGTAGAGCCAGGCGCAGATGCGGTAGTTGTTGAAGTTGGTGAACCCGAAGGCGCCGCGGTTGACGCGTTTGGCGAGGTTGTTGGCTGATTCGGTGGCTGCGTTTGCGACTGCGACTTTGTGCCAGTTCGAGATTTGGATGAACCAGCGCTACAGGGTCCGGCCCAGCCGGTTGATCTCTTCGGGCAGCCAGTGGTCTTGGAAATCGTCGGCTAGTTGTTCGACGGTCTCGATGCCGACTTTGGCATCGGCGATGTCATAGATTCCGCGCAAAGTTCCTTTGGCGTGCCAGGCGTTGCGGACCTCGCCGTGGGGATCGCATGCGTCGAGGAGTCCCCGTAACCGGTCGCGTCCGTTGTCGGCAATCTTCCCTGAGGCTGACACCAACGGTTTACGGGCACCGTACAGCGGGTCGTCTTTGAGGCCGCGATGTCCTAATGTGTGATTTGAACCCGACGGCGTAAGGACGCGTTCACGGAGGCTTGTCATTTCGTTTGTGTAAGGGCGCAAGCTATGTGCGGTGGGGATGCACAAGACTGAAACTGAAATGTTTGCTCATCGGTTCAAAGTGCTTCAGATTATTGGTAATGATTGCGAGTTTGTGTGTAAGAGAGGTGGCCGCGATCCACATATCATTCTCATCAACCTGATCGCGGAAGGCTCGCTTCACACTGCCGTATTGTTTGGCGGTCTCGAAAGTGCCTGGTATCACCGTGTAGCGCTTCAGCGTCTTCTCCATCCGGGTCACGCGGGTCTTGCCCCAGTTCGCTTTTTCGGCACCAAAGTACAACTCCCCTACTGTGACGAATGAGATGAACAGCAATCGGTCTAACAACAGCGGTTCGAAGGGCTTGGCTTCCGGTTTCGCAAACGCAATCCAGGAAAGCACGTCGGTGTCTACAAGCAACCCTGAAGTTGACACAG
>JAHQYM010000167.1 GCA_024421095.1 Acidimicrobiia bacterium | reverse complement strand
ATAACATCACTAGCCATCGAGGCCCTCCTAGATAATTGGTTTGCATTAATCACCAATACCAGCAGGGCCTCGACCCAAACTCAAGGACCCCCAAAAAACCCCCATCCCACGTTTACGCGCAGGCTCAACAACTGTCCCCGACCGAGGTCGACGATGCTAGTCGCCTGTTGCCTTACGACGGAACTGTCGGTGCCGCCACATCAAATGCTCATCAAGACCCAACGCTTGGGTGTCACCAATGCGGTCTGTGTCAGCTTCGAGCAACGCCTCGCCCCAACGGCACACCGACGTGTTGACCGGATGCCAACACCCATCCCAGCTCCGAAGCGACCTCTTTGAACGGGCGGCCACGACCCGCCTGACGCGTCGCCCAACGACCCCACGAGTGGTCAACCTCTCACGCGGCGGCGCTATCGCCGGGTCCTGTTCGGTGACCGTACCCAGCGAGCACTCCGACTTCGAGCAACGCCAACGGCGCTTGTGCCACACCAGCAACACAGACCGCCCGATCGCCGGGAGATTCACCAACTCCACCTCCCGATCGCCGTCAGACCACAACGACCCGTCGCAACCATCGCAATCCGGTCTCGGTGCCCGACAGCGGATATGAATCCGCAGCGCCTCACCAGCCTCGTCGTCGATGCCGACCACCTCAACATCGCCCAGTCCCACCAACACCTCACAAACACGTATAGGGTCAAATTCCACCAGGATCCTCCAGATTCTCGTTGCGGACAGCACCGATTCTGGAGGATCCCTCGCGTTCAGGCGCGGACCCCCACCCAACCGACTCCGACCCAAAACGCGAAGAGCCCCTTTATTGAGGTGTTCCGCGTGAAACAATCTTAGGCACGCGTCTCGTACTTGGTGTTTCACGTGAAACATTTGCCTTAGGGTATTTTTGGCGGTGCTCTTGCTTCGATCAAGGAGGCGGTTTTGTGGCAATATCGAAGCCTAGAATTTTCGTGGTGACCAACCTGCTCGCGGCCGCAATCCTTTATTTTAGCTGTTTCACGTGAAACGCTGCTGTAGAATGCTTGACTGCAATTGTTTCACGTGAAACAACTACCTGAGAGTATTTTTGGCGGTGCTCTTGCTTCGATCAAGGAGGCGGTTTTGTGGCAATATCGAAGCCTAGAATTTTCGTGGTGGCCAACCTGCTCGCGGCTGCAATCCTTTATTTTAGCTGTTTCACGTGAAACGCTGCTGTAGAATGCTTGACTGCAATTGTTTCACGTGAAACAACTACCTTAGGGTAGTTTTGGCGGTGCTCTTGTTTCGATCAAGGAGGCGGTCTTGTGGCAATATCGAAGCCTAGAATTTTTTGGTGGCCAACCTGCTCGCGCCCACAACTCGTATTTGATGTTTCACGTGAAACATTTGTGTGACGGTGTTTGATTTGGGGTAGTATTGCTTTGACTGAGGAGGCGGTCTTGTGGCAACATTGAAGCCTAGAATTTTTGCGGTGGCCAACCAAAAGGGAGGCGTTGGTAAAACGACCACGACCATAAACCTTGGCGCTTGCATTGCCCAACTTGGTCACCGGGTTCTTATTGTTGATTTAGACCCCCAAGCAAATGCCACACGAGGTCTCGGCATAGACTCGCGTTTGGTAGATCATTCACTCTACGATGTGTTGCTGCATGAGTTTCCGATAGAAGATGTGATTGAGCCAGTATCGGTAAAGAACTTATACGTAGTCCCGTCTAGCCTCGACCTCGCGGGTGCGGAGATTGAGTTAGTTCCAGCGATGAACCGAGAAAGAAAGCTGAAGCTAGCATTAGACACGGTTTTGGACGATTACCAATTTGTCTTCATCGATTGTCCACCTTCGCTTGGACTCCTCACCATCAACGGATTAACCGCTGCCTCCGAAGTGCTCGTGCCAGTACAAACCGAATATTACGCACTCGAAGGACTTGGCTTGTTGATCCGCAATATTGAATTGGTTACGCGTAACCTAAACCCAGAACTTCATCTCAGCACCATTGTGTTGGGAATGGTAGATGCGAGAACCAAACTTTCTAGTCAGGTATCAGACGAAGTCAGGAGCCACTTCGGCGACAAGGTTTGCCGCCAAGTGATCCCTCGGGCCGTTCGTCTGAGCGAAGCCCCGAGTTTCGGTCAACCGATTTCTGTATTTGATCCAGGCTCAAGAGCAGCAACGGCATATCGCACACTAGCTAAGGAGGTTCTTGATGAATAAGCGTGGTGGACTTGGTAGGGGATTAAGTTCTTTGATACCCTCGGATTTTACCGCTCAAAGTGGCGAATATCAAGAGTTAGATATCAACGAAGTCATTCCTAATCGTTACCAACCCCGTGAACATTTTGATGAAGACACGTTGACTTCATTGTCAAAGTCAATTGCTGAGATTGGGGTTATCCAGCCGATCGTCGTCCGTCAACTTGATACTGGAAGTTATGAGTTGATCGCTGGCGAACGGCGCTGGCGGGCGGCCAAACGAGCCAATTTATCGGTAGTCCCGGCAATAATCCGAACCTCCGACGATATGTCCTCGCTCGAAACGGCTGTGGTTGAGAATTTGCATCGGCAAGACCTAAATGCACTTGAAGAAGCGGCCGCGTACCAACAACTAATTGAAGATTTTTCTTTGACTCAAGATGATGTGGCACGTCGTGTGGGGAGGTCTCGTTCGGCAGTAGCCAACACACTAAGGTTGCTGCAACTCCCACCGGTTGTTCAGCGTCTCCTGATTGAGAAGCAGATAACCACTGGTCACGCCCGCGCACTATTGACGACTCCAGACCGAGATGAACAAGAACGTTTGGCCCAGCAAATTGTTGATGAAGACTTAACAGTCCGTCAAGTCGAAGATCTGCTGCGTTACGAAGACACGAAACCTAATGCAAAAGCCGACAAACGTGCAGCAACGCAGCCCACACCTGAAGTTGCTGATGCTGGTGTGCTCGAACTTGAAGAACTATTGGCAACCTGTCTCGAAACTAGAGTGGCCGTGAAACTCGGGAAAGGCCCGGGAAAGCTTGTGGTTGATTTTGCGGACCTTGATGATCTTGAGCGGATATTCCGTATCATCGCTCATGAATGAACAAAGTTCTAGCTAAGCAATCGTAACCTCAGGATTATCACACCAATTGGTTATTGCATCACGAAGTGCTGCAGCAACCGCCTCAGTTCTCTCAACCACTAGCGGAGCGGGCCCCATCCGACACCAAACCGCAGTCATCCTAGTTTCACGAAGTATCGGTAAACGCATCCCGGTTGCAGGGTGCTCACAATCCAAAACCGAGCTAACTTCCGCGGCGCACTGTTCGGCTAAGCCCCGACCACCATTAGACGTGAAGCCCTGAGTTTGGAAATAAGCTATTCGAAAATCGTGAGCAGCTAGCGCGAAGCCTAGGTAAGCGTCGCCGTTCCACTCATTGGCAATGCGCGCGTGTGAAGACTGATTTGGATGATGTTGGGTTAGCACGGTTGCTCCATCAACCTGCAACAAACGCGCAACCGAGTTCGCTATCGCTGGGAACCCCCCCGTCTCCCCCAAAAGAATGCGCCGTCCCGCTAACCCTCTGCGCTCTCGGAAATGTTCACTTTGACGTACCTCAGCAATGGTCTTGGTAGCAAACTGCCGACCAGCGAGCCGTTCAAGAGCCGCAACAGTCGACCGACCCACCGTTCCATCCGCGTTTAATCCTTGATTGTGTTGAAAATCTCGTACCGCTTCTTCGGTTTCGCGTCCGAAAATGCCGTCAATCCATCCAGCATCAAAACCTAGTTTGCCTAAACGTAGTTGTAAGTCAGCAACATCATCACCGCGGGTCAATGGTGAACGGAGATAAAGCATCCGGTCACCTA
>JAHQYM010000166.1 GCA_024421095.1 Acidimicrobiia bacterium | reverse complement strand
TGATAGCCGTTGGTGTTGCTCGGCAGCTTCTATTAGCTGCTCTCGCCGCATTAATCCACGCGCTGCTGCCGTTCCTGTTTCCAACCACCGCAAGTAACAAGATCAGAGCCCTCAACGATTGCCTCCACCGCAATGACAGAGACGGTTTACGTGGTAACGCAAACCAGCGCCAAATTTAACTGCCGATATTCGGCTCGGCGTTATCAAGGTCGGTTTCGGTATTCTGTTCACCGTTGCCAATTGCCTTTTTCTTTGGACTCACCGCCTCCACGTTACGATGCCAAACAGTTTGCTGCGGGAACGGAATCTCAATCCCTTCCTCATCAAAAGCAGTCTTGAGACGTTTGCGTAACTCTCGCTCAACTGCCCATTGCTGAGATGGTTCGGTCTTAACCACGAGCCGCAAAGCCACCGCCGAAGCACCAAGATCTTGAACACCCCAAACTTCGGGACGTTCCATCAACTCATCACCACCCCACTCTGGGTCATTCCAAAGACTGTCCCCAACACGCTGAATCACTTCACGCGCCAACTCAAGGTCGGTGTCGTAAGCCACTTCAACATCCAGAACCGCACGCGACCACAGTTGGCTCGAGTTGCCCACTCGCGCAATCGAACCGTTGGGGACATGCCAAACCGTGCCTTTAACATCACGGATAGTAGTTGAACGCAAAGAAACACTCTCCACAGTGCCGACCGCGCTGCCCACATCAACAATGTCACCCACCCCATAGTGATCTTCAATCAACATGAACAAACCCGACAGGAAATCCTTGACGATTGACTGCGCCCCGAAACCGAGTGCCAAACCACCAATGCCCGCGCCAGCAATCAAGGGTGCGAGATCAATGTCAAGTTGGCCGAGGATCAAAAACAACGCAAGAATCCAGACTGCTGCCACCACAATACTTCGCAAAACCAAACCAATAGTTTCTGCCCGGGCGGTGGCCCGTTTGAGTTCTCGTTCCTCCATCAGCGCCTTTCCCGGACCCTTCTCACGAAGCGATTGCAACCGCGGATCGCTAGGCGAGTTGGCAATGGTCTGGGCGAATTTCAACACCGATTTTTGCAGCACCTTCGACACTATCCAAGCAAGGATCAGAATAAAGATGATGCGGATCGGGCGGTCAAGGAGCCAATCGGCAGCGGTTGCTAGCAACTCGTTACCGGTCCAATCGTAAACCTTTTCGCAGATGTATGAGCCGGCGACGCCGCAAACGTCAACCGACACACTCGTTTGTGCTAGCAGAAATGTCATAACTGCACAATAGCCGAACGAACTTGACGCGTGCATGCACTCAAGAAATAATCCGCCAACATTTCAACTACCGCAAATCATAACTTTGCGCTATTATTTAACCGCATGCACCAGTTTCGGATCGGAGAAGCAGCGCAAATACTTGGAGTCAGCGTCGACACAGTCAGGCGCTGGGCCGACCAAGGAAAGGTAAAAACACGCAGAACTCGCGGCGGACAACGCGAGATCGCCGGACCAGAACTAGCGAGGTTGGCTTTAGGACTCGGCGAAACGCTCGACGACGAAACTCGCGCTGTCTCGGCACGCAACCGCTTCAACGGTTTAGTGACACGGGTGCTGCGCGACACCGTGATGGCGCAAGTAGAAATCCAGGCCGGGCCTCACCGAGTAGTGTCGCTCATCTCAGCCGAAGCCGTGGACGCGCTCGGGCTTGAACCCGGCGTGAGAGCCGTGGCCTCCATCAAAGCAACTGCGGTGATCGTCGAACGAGCCTGAACACAAACCAGATGACCCGCGCCAAACAAACCGCTCCAACGATCTTGGTGACTATGGCGTTCATCTGGCTGCTCCAGAGTTGCTCCGCCACCAACCACGAGGTGACAATTTTCGCGGCATCATCTTTAGCCGCAGCAACAGAAAGACTTGACGCAGGAATAGCGGAGGACGACCAAGTTGCCAGCGCCAACTGGGTACTAGCGGGAAGTTCTCGACTAATCGCTCAAGTCGGAGACGGCGCACGTCCCGACATAATCGTCTCAGCCGATGCCGAACGCTTAACCGAACTCGTTGAATACGGATATCTCCTGCTTAACGAACCGCGGTTTAGCAACCGTTTGGTGCTAGCCGTAAGCGCCGGCAACCCGGCACAAATCAGCAGCCTCAACGACTTGAGTTTGGAAAAACCTTTGATCGGAGTATGCGCCCCAGAAGTGCCCTGCGGTGCCGCCGCAAACCGTGTCGCCAATGAGTTTTCGATCAACATTCGCGGTGATACAGCAGAAGCAAACGTGCGGGCTTTGGCACACAAACTTGCCAACGGAGAACTTGATGCAGGACTCGTTTATGTCACTGATGCGGCAAGCCTAGGCCTTGCAACAGTTGACGATCCACGCCTCGCCACCAACGACCACTGCACCGACAGCAACGTGATCACCTACGGAATCGCGGCGCTCGCCAGTGCTGGAACTACCAGTACTACTAGGAAGGCGAACGCGCAAATGTTGGTTGAACGCTACTTACTGCCCGAGGTTCTAAAAGAGGTTGGGTTCGCAGTGGAACAGTGCCCATGAAGCGCAGCCAACAACACACCCCGGCAACCAGCACATTCCCGCGGTCGCTGACAATCGGCAACAGAACCCATGAACCGCAACCAACAACAAACCCCGGCAACCAGCACATTCCTGCGGTCGCTGACAATCGGCAACAGAACCCATGAACCGCAACCAACAACAAACCCGCGCTCCGCTGACACTTGTGTTGCCGGCACTGCTCGCGGTCGCTTTGTTGACAGTCCCCTTGCTAGGTTTGGTGCAACGCGCTCCTTGGAGTTCGCTTTGGACGCATTTGAACGCAGATTCGGTGCGCCAAGCCATGCGCGTCTCGTTGATCGTGAGTGTCAGTGCCGCTGCTCTATGTTTGCTTTTGGGTTTGCCGCTGGCTTGGGTGCTGGCGCGCAGCGAGCGGCGTTTACTTCGATTGCTGCGGGCTCTGGTATTGTTGCCGATGGTGCTGCCGCCAGTGGTGGCCGGTACCGCGTTGCTCTTTGCATTAGGCAGACGGGGGTTGATCGGCCAATGGCTTGATGCCTGGCTTGGGGTGACTCTTCCATTCACAACGGTCGGCGCAGTACTAGCGGGAACTTTCGTTGCGTTACCATTTTTTGTTATCACCGTTGAGAGCGCCTTGGGGGCGCACAGTCGGGACCTTGAAGAAGCCGCTGCGGTGAGCGCGGCCGGGTCATTAGTTGCCTTCATAACCGTCACGGTTCCAGCGGCGCGTAATGCGATCGGGGCGGGTTTGGCGCTCGCTTGGGCGCGTGCTTTAGGCGAGTTCGGTGCCACGATCACCTTCGCCGGCAACCAGAGGGGACGCACCGCTACCTTGCCGCTACAAACGTATCTCGCACTCGAATCCGACCGTGAAGCCGCGATAGCCATGAGTTTGCTGCTACTAGTAATCAGCCTTACGGTATTGATCTCCTTGCGAGGAAGTTGGCTACGCCGATGAGCGCCGATTCCGCCACCGATCATCATGCACAGCTTTTTGACGCACCTCGTATCCAAGTTGCTGGCGTTGTGCATCGCGGCAACTTCAGACGCGCCTTCGATCTCACCATCAACGAACCCCGCACTGCTATCGTCGGCCCCAACGGCGTTGGAAAATCCACCTTGTTGCGGCTCATTGCCGGACTTGAGTGCCTCGCAAGCGGTTTGTTGAAGATTGACGGCAAGGTCGTAGATGACGCTGACAACGAAACGTCTTTCGTGCCCACACATCAGCGCGGCGTGGCGCTGGCTTTTCAAGACCACCGACTTTTTCCGCATCTTCGGGTGCTCGACAATGTGGCCTACCCGCTACGGCGAGCAGGCGCAAGAAGAGCAGTCGCCCGTGAACAAGCGGCTCGTGTCGTTGAAG
>JAHQYM010000165.1 GCA_024421095.1 Acidimicrobiia bacterium | reverse complement strand
CCAGCTTGCGGTTCTTGCGGTCGGACCGTTCGATCCGGTCGCGGATCTGGATGCTGTCGCGGTGCTGTGCCCGTATGGACGCGATCAACAATGTCGTGATCGTCGCGAACATCACCCCGAACGCAGCCCCGAGGACCGTGAGAACCGTCATGTCGACCGCCGTGCCTGCCACCGTTTCCACAAAGCCCAACCTACACCGTCGTTCAGCACAACACAACCTGAAACAACATGACAATTATCATCAACGACAACATCGCACTCGGCATCGTCATTGAAGCCGGCCCGCTGTCCGCCCGGCTTCAAGCGCACCTCGAGTTGCTGATTGAGGACGGCACCCTCAAAGAGACCAGGGTGTGACCGTTTGCCTCGCCTGTTCCGGGCGTTGCGTAACATTTATGTCACGGTATAGTTTGGTTTATGCCACATCCACGTACCGGAGGCGAGCTCTATCTTGAGGGTCGGCGAATGGATGCCGATTACGACCTTGCGTACAAGACTTCTCGGAGACGCATCGAGCAGATTGACGCAATCATCCGAACCTTGGAACAGCGTCGTTGCAGCCTTGACCTGAGTAAGGCCGAATTGGCACGTCGTGCCAACCTCCGCCCCGAAGTGATCAGAAGAATATTTTCAGCCGAATCTCCCAACCCGACGCTGGCAACGCTCGTGGCACTCGCCGAAGCCATGCAAATGGAGTTGTCTGCCGAGCCTCAAAAGGTGAGTCCAGCTATTTGAGCACCTTCTGGTGCCGGTTGAACTCGGAATGATACTTGAGAATTTGCCTGTAGTCCTTTGGTCCAGCGGGTTGTCTCCGTTGTTTTGACAATCCGCCCAGACAAACAATGGACGAGCCGCCGAGGCTTGGTGCGTCACGCACGAGCAGACAGAACAGTCGGTGGTTCTTCCCGCCTCCTTGTACACGCACCTCATAGATTCCAGCCATGTCACCATGCATGGCCTCCCACTTGCCGCCGCCCGAGAACGCCGGAGGCGGCGCCTCAGCGACCGCATCAAGAACGGCGTGAATCTCGGCCGCCACCTTGGCTGGGATCGTTTCAAGGAACTCACGCGTCGGAACGGTCTCATCCGGATCGTCGCTGGTCGAACGCCTGAAGAAATGAATGAGCCACGGCCGACGGCCCTTCTGGGCGGCGGCCATTGTTATGTCCCGGTCTCGGCGTTAGATCCGTCTGGGTCGTCCCCGGCAAGTGATGTCACCAATTCCTCTTGGTCGGCTCTGGCAGGCGTGTTGCCCAAGTTATGGGCAGCCGTTCCGTGGAGAACCTCGGGCTCAAAGCGCACGAATCCCTACTTCTTCCTACTTCAGACATGCGCTTCACTGTAGCACGTAAGTTTCGGCCTCCACAGCGTCGGCCAATCGATCGTTTCCGTGACAGCAGATCGGTCACAATATCCTCAGCAGATCGGCGATAACTTGATTGCTCGTTGTACGATGAAGCTGTGGTTGAGCGTCGCTACCCTTGAATTGTTGACCGGCTCGTAGCCGACGAACTTCTACCCGATTTCCCCGCGATCCTGATAGTGGGACCGCGCGGTTGCGGGAAATCAACATCAATGAGGCAGTTCGCCGACACCGTGCTTGACCTATCCACACCCGGCGTGAGGACCGCTGCGATCGAGGAGCCTGACGGTATCCTTGCATCTGCTGCCGGCCGCGTGCTGATCGACGAGTGGCAGGAAAATCCTGAGATTCTCGGTGCGATAAAGCAAGCCGTCGACACAGACCTCTCGAGCATCCCCGACCCCTTCATCGTGACCGGTTCGGTCCGAGCGGTACAACAAGTTGCAACCCGGCCGGGGACCGGCCGACTCATCAGGGTTCGCATGTCGGGTCTGACCCAAGGCGAACTCGAAAACGACGACTTTTCCGACCCCGTCGGTAAGCCGACCGGGCCCGTTAGAGCGACCGCACCTTCACGCTCAACGGCATCGATCTCGCCGATATGCAGACGAAACTGCTGGGCCGGCGGAGAACCAGAGGCCTCAGCCCGGTTCTTGCCTGGTAGCTGTCGATATCGCTTGGTGTGGCCGACAACTGGAAGGTCATACCAACACCTTGCGAACCTAATCGGCCTAGTATTGCACCGGCATCGCGGGCAACCCGTATGAACCCGCTCACAGCCTGATAGACCCATGCCCATGACGATTGCCAGAATCTGCGAACAATAGCGGGAAGGCAGAACCCCCAACCACCGCCATCCCACATTAACGCGCAGGCTCGATCCCTCGCGCAAATGCGCTGACCCTCACCGGGCATTCGAAGCCCGGTGCCGCATCTCCCCAAGAGCCATCCCTAACCCACGAATCCCGATACCCAAAGAACGTCTGTCGGGCGTTTGCTGCTTCAGAAACGGACGTTGTCAAGAGAAAGTCAGACTCGAACGAGGTTTCGCGCGGCGCAAACACTACATTCAGAGAGGGCCAATTGCTACACTAGAACATTACAAAGTGCTACACTAGAATATTACAAAGTGCTACATTCACCGATCGGCCCGACATGCCAGGGTCAGCACAGAGTCAGCGAAGGACGGCGATGACAGACCTCCTCAAACCAGACGGCTATGTTACTCGCATCGCCGGTACGCGCTTGGACCGGGCGCTCAACACGGCACCGATGGTGCTCATCGAAGGCCCCAAGGGGTGCGGCAAGACGTGGCTCGGGCTGAGCCGGTCTCGCAGCAAGATGATGCTGGCCGAGGATGCCAACGCGCTCAGTGCGGCCCGGACGATCACCCGTGAGGTGCTGCTGAACGGCGACCGGCCCAAGCTCGTCGACGAGTGGCAGCGCGCTCCCGAGGTCTGGGATGCCGCGCGGGGCATTTCCGACCGCGATGCCGCCACGGGCAAGTTCATCTTCACCGGTTCTTACTCGCGCTCTGATGCGGTTACCCGCCACTCGGGAGCCGGCCGCCTCATGCGAATTCGGCTTCGCCCGATGTCGCTTCACGAACTGGGCCACGCCACCGGGCAGGTATCGGTCGCCGGCCTGCTCGCGGGAGAGCCTGCTGCCGCGATCGCTCCGCAGATCGATGCCCGGCACCTTGCGGAGCTGATCTGCCGGGGTGGATGGCCCCGTCATGTCGGGTTGGCTGCGGAGGCCGGCCAAGACCTGCTCGTGGCGTATCTGGAGGAGACCGCACGCGTCGACTTCCCAGCGGAAACGGGGACATCCCATAACCCTATGAAGGTTAGACGGCTGTTGCGATCTCTCGCACGCCATGTGTCCACCACTGCGTCCCAAGCATCGCTGGCGAGAGACACCGCCGGCGACGGGGCACGGCTGAACCACCAGACCGTCAGCCGCTATCTCGATGCCCTCGAGCGCCTCTTCGTTCTCGACGATCTCCCGGCGTGGTCGCCGCACATGACATCGAACCGCCCGGCCCGTCAGTCGCCGAAGCGGCACCTGGCTGATCCGTCGCTCGCGGCCGCCGCGCTTGGGGCAGGGCCTGACCGTCTCGCCCGCGACATGCGTTCGCTGGGCCTGCTGTTCGAGTCGTTGGTCGTGCGGGACCTGCGCGTGTACTGCGAGGCCGGAGACATCGCGGTGTTCCATCACCAAGCCCAGCGTGGCGGCGAGCTTGATGCCGTGCTGGAGGCACGCGACGGACGTTGGGTTGCCGTGGCAGTCAAGCTCGGTGGCAACGAACAGATGCTGGACCAAACCGCTGCGAAACTGCTGGCCGCGACCCGCAGTATTGACATCTCTCGCAGACTGCCTCCTGCGGCGCACCTCATCGTGACCGCGTTCGGCACCGCCGCCTACCAGCGACCCGACGGCATCACCGTCGCACCCGTCACCGCGCTCGGCCCGTAAACTTTTGCTGATTCACAGGCCGTGTTTGCGGCGTATTCGTGATGGCAAGTCGCGTACTTTTTTCTGTATTTCGTTG
>JAHQYM010000164.1 GCA_024421095.1 Acidimicrobiia bacterium | reverse complement strand
CCCCGCAAGGTTGTAATTGGCCCGCTCAAGCGGCTGAACAGACGCCGGTCCGCGCTGTTGTGGTGCGTTACGGTGGTTTCGCTGCTGGCAGCGGCGTTGCCTGCGGTTGCGGTCACCGGGTTCGACGATGTTGCCGCTGGCCAATCAAACACCGAGGCAGCCGGCAACGCCTTCAAAACTGTTTCCGCTGGTCACGATCATTCGTGTGGGGTCAGGACTGATAACACCGTCACCTGCTGGGGCCTCAACGCGTATGGGCAGGCCAACGCGCCCGCAGGCAAATTCAAAACCGTCTCCGCTGGCAGAGAACATTCGTGTGGGGTCAAGGCGGACAACACCATCGTCTGCTGGGGTTTCACCAACTATGGGCAGAACGACGCGCCCGAAGGTAAATTCAAAACCGTCTCCGCCGGCAGCGAGAATTCGTGTGGGGTCAAGGCGGACAACACCATCGTCTGCTGGGGTTCCAACGACTATGGGCAGAACGACGTGCCCGAAGGTAAATTCAAAACTGTGTCCGCCGGCATATTCCATTCGTGCGGGGTCCGAACGGACAACACCATCGTCTGCTGGGGTATCACCTATCAGGGGCAGGCCGACGCGCCCGAAGGTAAATTCAAAACTGTGTCCGCCGCCAGAGAGCATTCGTGTGGGGTCAAAACAGACAGTACCGTCACCTGCTGGGGAGCCAACAACGATGTGCGGGCAGACGCGCCCGACGGTCACTTCAAATCCGTCTCCGCCGGCGAAATCCATTCGTGTGGGGTCAAAACAGACAATACTGTCACCTGCTGGGGTCGGGGCTGGGGCATGATACCCTTCGCGCCAGCTGGGACCGACTCCATATCGGACTCGGAAGTCATATCGGGCAACAATGAAAACGGGCAGGTCTACGCGCCTGCCGGTGCGTTCAAGACCGTCTTCGCCAGCACCATCCACGCGTGTGGGGTCAAGACTGACAACACGGTTACCTGCTGGGGCGACCACATTGACCGCGCGCTTGCCGGTAAACCTGCTAGTGAGTTCAAAACCGTCTCCGCCGGCGGAGACCATTCGTGTGGGGTCAAAACAGACAATACCGTCGCCTGCTGGGGTTCCAACTATCAGGGGCAGGCCGACGCGCCCGAAGGTAAATTCAAAACTGTGTCCGCCGGCAGCGAGAATTCGTGTGGGGTCCGAACGGACAACACCGTCATCTGCTGGGGCGACAACCGGTATGGGCAGACTGATGCGCCCGAAGGTGCGTTCAAAACCGTCTCCGCCGGCAAATACCATTCGTGTGGGGTCAAGACTGACAGCACCGTCATCTGCTGGGGCGACTCGGTGGTCAGCGGGCGCGCCGACGCGCCCGCTGGTGAATTCAAGACCGTCTCCGCCAGCGGCTGGCATTCGTGTGGGGTCAAAGTTGACAACACGGTCGCCTGCTGGGGCGGCATTGTCGGCGCGCCTGCTGGTGAATTCAAGACCGTCTCCGCTGGCCCTAACGGGTCTTCGTGTGGGGTTAGGGCTGACAACACGGTCACCTGTTGGGGGGCCGGGCGCGACGCGCCTGCTGGTGCGTTCAAAACGGTTTCTGCCGGCGGCTTCAATGCGTGTGGGGTCAAGACTGACGACACCGTAACCTGCTGGGGCAGCCACGACTGGAGGCAGGCCGACGCGCCCGGCGGTGAGATCGATTCTGGTGGTGGTGGTGGGCCGGTGGTTGCTGTTGTGGAGGGGGGGTTGGGCCCGTCTGAGGTTGGTCCTGGGCAGGGGGTTCCGTGTGCGGTGGACACGCCGACGTGTCGTTACATCAATATTGAGTTGAGCGGGTTCGAGGCTGGTGTTTACACGGTGTCTTGTGCTCATGATGGTTGGGGCGATGTCGGGCCGTCAACGTTTTGGACTTTCTCGGTTACTGTTGACCAGAGTGGTTCGGCGTCGCTCAACGGGCCGTGTTTCTTAAATTTTGCGAAGCTCACCGGTGAGGGTGCGTATGTGAAGGTGAGCGGGTCGGGTGTGGATGCTGTGACGTCGAACTGGCTCCAACCTCCCGCGGTGACGCCCGTGACGCCTGTGACGCCTGTGGTTCCGTCGGATTTGCGGTTCAGTTCCGGGCTGGTGTCTTGGAGTGCTGTGTCAGGGGCGACGTCGTACAACGTGGGGTTGTGTGTGTCTGAGGGAACTGTGAATGGGTGTGTGGTCGAGGGTGATGTGGCGTGTTGCAGTTTGACGATCTCCGATGCCTCTCTGACGCATGTGAGGGTGCAGGCAGTGAACAGTGCGGGTAGCAGCGCTTGGTCTAGCGACGTGCAGACAAGGTCGCTCCGACAAGCTCCCGGTCAGGTAACGGGTCAAGGAATACGCGTCGGCGAGTTTGGGCCGGAGTTGTTCTGGCAGCCAACACAGGGTGCCACTTCATATGATATCGATGCTCGTGAGGTTGGCACTGACCTGCAAAGTTATCGACGTGGAATCACATGTAGTGGAGGCACTTGCGGCTACCTGTATCGGGAGGATCGACTAACTGCTCAACGGTTCCGCGAGGGCACGGGATTTCGGGTCCGTGCGGTCAACGATATAGGAGTGGGCCCCTGGTCTGGTTGGGTGACGGCGGCACCAACGGGTCCACCGGGCAGAGTTGAGGCAATTGAGTACCGGTCTGGAAAGGTGCATTGGAATCCCGTCGCAGGAGCGACTCACTACACAATCGCAGCGAAGTGGAGATCTGGTAGCAAGTCGGTTTCAGGCATGAAGTGCTGTGATTATTCGGTCGACCGCCGCGACAACGAGACGGTCCACTATCGTGTGCGCGCTGAGAACTCGGCGGGTAAGGGGCGATGGTCAGGGCCGGTAAGCGTCGATCCCGCCGTTCCCATCGTTCCAAGACTGATCGGTACCCCGGAAATATGGGGGTTCGACATACACGACTTCTGGCGTTTTGGAGCGCATGATGTGACCATCAAGTGGATTGGTGTCAGCCACGCGACAAGCTACAAAGTTGAGACGCGGTATCGGTCCGTACAAGGATCTATGCCCGAGTTTTCCGGGAATTCCAAGCAGATTACGAACAGCGTGATCACGTGGATCGATCGTCTAGGGAAGTGTCGTTGGTTCAGCACTGGAAGAGCGTGTTACTCGGTAGATGATCAGGGCAGCGCTACAGTACAGGGAAAGACCGAATACCGCAAGAAGAACGTTGCCAACACTGACGAGGATAAGAACTCCATACTGGAGTTCCGTGTCACCGCGTATGGCGCTGCTGGTGACAGTTCTGCTTCGGACTGGACTCCTCTGCGAGACTTCAGGATAAGATCCGAAGTTGATAACGCAGCGTGCAACGTGCTGAAGACAGTAGAATTCGGGAGCAAGGTGTACGATGTCGTTAGCATTCTGGCTGCGTTGTATAGCGGTGGGACATCGGTCGCAATTCTTCAGGGCCTCAAAAAAGCCGCGTCTCCTAATATCACAGCCGGTGTCAACATGGTACTTGACTGTTACGCAAATCCTGTAGAGGCTCTCAAGGATATCCATCCTTTTATTGGTGCGTATCTTCAGATTACTGGTGTAACTAGAGCGTTGGAGTGTGTGACTGCGAGCTATCGTTATATTGCCAATAATGACTATAGATACGGCGATCGTGAATCGACTGACGCCTATATTGAAGGCCTGAAGAACTCGAGGAATGCCGCCTGTGGACGCTAGTGTGGAGATTGATGTGTGTGCGACAAGGAGGAGCAGAATCATGGTTAGCAGCTTCGCGGTTTGCCGGATCGTTGGCATTTGCATGGTGCTTGCGTTGGTGATCATCGGCGGGGAGCGTCGCGCAGGGGCTCAAGAAGACGCAGGAGTTCATCAACCGGCCATCGATGCTCTGCGGGAGTCGATAGATGGCATCTTTGCCGGAACTGGCTGCAACGATGGAGTTGGCTTTTGTCACGGTGAACCGCTGCTGCGGTGGGAAATGGCTGTTT
>JAHQYM010000163.1 GCA_024421095.1 Acidimicrobiia bacterium | reverse complement strand
CCATTGTGGCGGCGTGGCCAGCATCGTTCCAACCTTCAAACGCTGCTAGGAGAACGGGCGCTCGCAGTGTGGGAGGTTCATTGCCCCAGCGAATATGAGCAGAGTCGGCGGAATCGGTCGCGTCGGCGGCATCGGCAGAGTCGTACACGCCTAGACCCTATCTTGGCTTTCTTGTGGAACGTCCCTTAGATCGAGCCGGTAGACCGCAGTTTCTCGTTTCGTGAAACCTATTTGTTGGTAAAGGCGGTTGGCTGATTGTCGTGAAGGGCGCGAGGTGAGATCAATGGTGACCGCTCCCCTATCGCGGGCTCGCTTGATGGCAGCTTCGTTGAGACTGCGGCCGATGCCTTGCCCTCGGGCTTTTTCATCAACGACCACATCTTCAATCCAAGCACGGATCCCTGTGGGGATAGGAAACAGTACTAGGGTGAGGGCGCCGACGATACCGTTCTCGTCTTGTGCGAGCAGCAACGTTGTGGCATCCGAATCGATGATTTCTTGCAGGGCTTGCTCGTGCGGCGCAGGGTTCGACCTCGAAAGTTGAGGTACCAAGGTCGCCATCGCTTCAACTAGTTTCTGGGTCACCTCGGAGGCTTCAATGATTAGCACACGATTAAGCCTAGCCGAGCGTGGGTTTTCCCGATAGCAGATATGCAGGATTGATGCTTTGCCTAAGGATCCGATGCTTGAATGCATTCGTACCCGAACCAGAACCAGCAGCCGTGACACGGCACCCCGTTAAAATCGTCCGGGATTCGTCCAAATCTTTTTTGGGACGACGAATCGCCAAATAGTCTTTGGGCATAGCCTAAAGCCTTCCTAGGAGAGTTTCAGCGAATGGTAACTGACGAATCAGAAGTTGTCAAATTGTCTAACCCAAGAAATGTCAAAACACCTAGCCTGAGAGTTGTGTTTGCGCGCGTTCGCTGGATTGGAGTGGCCGCAGGGCTATGGGTACTTGCCGTGAGCAGTCCCGTGGCCGCCCACGGCACCGGCAGCCGCACGGATTTACCCTTGCCAGCTTGGCAGATGGCGTGGGCGGCGGCGTTTTCGGTGATCGTGTCCTTCGTGGCGCTCGGCACATATTGGGAAAAACCACGCCTCTCAGCCGCTGCTCATGGCCGCCGTTTTCTAAAAATAGACTCACCTCTGTCCAAGCCAATCAGCGTTTTGTTGCGGTTCATCGGATTGGGGCTATTTGCGGTGGTGCTGGCAGCGGCTTGGTGGGGCAACACAGCACCTTTGGCAAACTTCGCTCCGACCGCCTTCTTGATTTGGTTTTGGGTGGGCGTGCAGTTGCTGTCAGTGCTGTTGGGCGACATCTACCGGGCCTTCAACCCCTACGTGACGATCGCCGATGCTTGCGCTTGGCTCAAGGCCAAGTGGTCCAAAGTGCCACTCACCGAAGAAGCGATTGGTGCCAACCGCTATGCCCTTTGGCTAGCTGTTGCAACGATCTCGGCCTATTTGTGGTATGAACTCGCATATCACAGCACCGACTCCCCCCGTGCACTAGCGATATTTTTGACTGTGTATTCGCTCGTGATGCTCGGTGGCGCGGTTCTCTTTGGCCGTGCTTGGGTGCGAGGTGCGGACGGTTTCGCGGTGTTGTTCCAGAAAATCTCGATGCTCGCTCCGGTCTACCGAGGCGATGATCGGTTTCTGCGTGTACGACCCCCGCTAAGCGGGCTCAGCACCTTGCGTGTCAACACCTACGGTTCAGCCCTTATTTTGATCGTGTTGGGGGCCACAACTTTTGATGGCTTCACGCGCAGTTCATTCTGGCTTGATTTGGCTGCCGAATACAACAGCTGGGCAGCCACATTTGTTAACACTGCCGGCCTCATAGCCATAGTTGCTTTGGTCGGATTGCTTTACTTGCTAGCCATGCGCGCCATGGCCGCGCTTTGTGGCGACCCGATGAAAGAACTAGCCAACACTTTCGCGCCGACCTTGATACCGATAGTCGTGGCCTACGCGATAGCACACTACTTCAGTACCGTTTTGTTAGACGGGCAAGTGATTATCAACTTGCTGTCCGACCCATTCGGTAGAGGTTGGAATATTTTTGGGACGCGCAACTACGCAATCAACTGGACGTTGGTAACGCCTCGACAGATCGCTTGGGTGCAAGCGGGTTCTATCGCTCTCGGCCATGTGTTAGCGGTCGCAGCAGCGCACGACCTAGCAATCGAACGTTACCCACGCGCCACTGCGCTACGCTCCCAATACCCGATGTTGACCGTGATGGTGGCGTACACCGTCATCGGTTTACTATTGTTGCTCGGTACGTAATGCAACAGACCCGGAGTGCTTTGTTGGTCGCCTCCGGTGCGCCGTTGCCAGCCGTGCAGGCCGCACCCCGAACCGATTTCGTAATCGCCGTTGATGCGGGGCTTGAAGTGCTAATTCAAGCCCAACGGCGTGTTGATGTGCTGGTCGGAGACTTAGACTCGGTGGCTCCAACGGCACTTGTTGAAGCGCGGCACCAAAAGATAACGATCAAACGATTTCCGCGAGACAAAGACGAATCCGATCTCGAACTCGCATTAACTGAAGCTCTTCAATTCGGGGCAAACCAGTTACATGTGGTCTTGCGGGACGGCGGACGACTCGACCACCAATTAGCAAACCTGCTGGTGCTCGCTTCGCCACGCTGGCGCAACGCTGACATTGATGCGCTAGTGGGTTTTCAGCAAATGTGGGTCGTGCATCGCGAGAGGTCTCTCCCGTTGACGGTGGGCGCACCATTAGCATTGCACGCCGTTGGCGGAACGGCCCACGGCGTGACCGCAACCAACTTGTTGTACCCACTCGAGGATCAGGAACTTCCCGCATTAGTTGCCTTAGGTATCGCCAACCGCGTAATCGCGCCGTCACCGACAATCACAGTTTCTGCGGGGGTCGTCATCGCAATTAGCGCGCACGATTAAGCCCATTGGTTCAACACCCGCACAATCAGAACGACCGCCGCATTGGGTGTAGCGGTTGCGGAGGTGGCCGGTCAGTCCGTAGTTGAAAGCGTGGGTGATGATGAACAATGATCACGCCCGAGCCAGGTTGCGGAGGTAACCGGTTAGTACGATGTTGGAAGCGTCCTAACTTGGAACGTACCAAGGTGTAGCGGTTGTGGGGGTGGTGAGTGTTGTTTGGGTGGTTGGCGTGGTCGTTTGGTTGGTTGGGTTTGGGCAGTTGGTTGGGTTGGTTCGGGGTTGGAGTTGGGTTAGGAGTTTGGCTCTGGTTATGAAACTAGCCATTTGTGCTTTGGTGGTTGGTTGATCGGGGCAATAACGCAGCGGGGTGCTGGTGCAACCGTGGGTGACACCCGCAGCGTAGAGCGCGTTGATGTCTTTGTAGTGCGTGTCGGTGGGTGTGACATCTGTGAAGTCTGCTGGATCGGCTGGCGCGATGTTGAACGCCCTAACAAGGAAACTGGCCATCTGTTTACGCGGCACTGGGTCATGTGGGCAGTATCTGCGTGGTGTTTGCGCACATCCTAACGTCACACCAAGATCAGCTAAACGCTCCACATGCGGTGCCCACCAATTATCAACGTCAACATCAACGAAACGCGTCTCGGTGGCCGGTTCGGGGTCTTTGCCGTCCAACAATCTCACTAGCCACACCGCCATCTCCCAACGAGTGAGCATCTGCTGTGGACACAACATGTCACTGTCGCAACCCGTGTCTGTCAACGCGTCACGCAACGTCAAATTCACTAACGCTCCAATGTGGCTGACCCCACCTTCATGCAAATCACCGAAACGTAACGCTGCTTGCGCTCTCGTCAGGAAACTCGCCATCTGCTCTCTGCTTGTCGGGTCGCTCGGGCAGTACCGCAACGGCGACCGCGAACACCCAACAGTCACACCAACCGCATACAACGTGTTGATATCACGATAATGCGACCCCGTGCCGACATCGGTGAACCCTGCCGGCTCAGCATGCTCAAAACCAAATGCCCGCACCAAGAAACTTGACATCT
>JAHQYM010000162.1 GCA_024421095.1 Acidimicrobiia bacterium | reverse complement strand
CAGTCTTGCTTGTGCGGATGAACTCGGATCTTCTCATGGGTCAGGATTTGGCGGCGAAGGCTGGCGGAAACCTCTTCACGACGTTCGGCGAGCCCGATATCGACATCGCTGTCAGCGACGAGAACGTCACCGTGGAGCTTCGTGGCGTCGACGTCTATGACCCGAACACTGGAATGGTGCGGTCGGACAAGACCGACAGAGTCGCGCTCTGGATGATCGATACGGACTACGACGGAGAGAGTTTCTTTGTCCGCCACTGCTACTTCACTGGTGGGCAAGACCCATACAAGCGGTTGAAGACGGCGCTCAAGACTGACATCGACAAGCAAGCTTGGGAGAGCCTCTACTCCACGGTCAGTCGGCCATTCCCCATACCGTCAACCGGCCGCATCGCCGTGAAGGTGATCAACGACTACGGCGACGAGGTCGTGAAAGTCTACAACGTCGGGTGATAGGCATCGACAGGACGACTGTGGACGGCCCGACCAGCCGCCTACCTAACCCTCGCATTGCAGATCGTGCGAACGCCACAGGTGCGGCATCTAGCACCTGGTGAGGGCTCGAAGTCCCGGTTGCGCATCCTTGCCGCGGCGGCGTCGACGATCCCCTCAGCCGACTCAATGCTGCTGGCATCAACAGCAATCGCGTCGCGTGTGCCGTTGAGATCATGTAGGTAAGCAGCGCGAACGTCCAGACCTTCTCGTTTACCGGCATCGGCATACACCTGGAGTTGCAACTCGTACGGCGCGATGTCACCGTCTGTGGAAGTCTTGTAGTCTACCATCGCGAGCCCGGTGGGTACGCCGTCCTCCTTGTCCAAGATCACATCGGCCCGGCCCGACACCGTCACCCCGTCAAGATGGAGTTGGAAGGGCCTCTCGGTCTTCCTCACCCTGTGCAGGTCCTCCTCGTGGTCCTTGACATAATTCCCGACTAGGCGCCGGGCCGCGTCCTTCATCATGCGATGCCCAACCTTGTTCGCGGCCGGCAAGAAGAAGTGATTGTCAAGCATTTTGTCAAGTTCGTCCTTGGTAGGCGTAACCCCTGTGTTCTGGGTGTGCTCGGCTACCCGCCGGAGCAGATGATGTACGGCCTTGCCGTAACCCAGTTCGGGTGCCAACCGCGCTTGAAAACCGACGAGGCTGCACAATCGGCATGCAAGACCGTAGTCGAGGAACGACGCCATTTAGCTGAACGTGACGGCCAATACGTCCTCGTCGCTGTCGGACTGTGTGTCGATCGGAGGAAGCACGATGTCGTCCGGGTCGATGCGGAGTTCCTTGAGTTCCTCCCAGCAGGGGCTCGGTTGCACTTTATTTTGAGTGACCCAATCATGACGCGAGACGGACACCCAGTCGCGCGCCAGCGTAGCGGCGACGTAGAAGAGCCGTCTCTCGTCGGCGTCGGACCCTTCGTACCTGGCTGCATTGAAGAGTGTGCGCGGGACAAGCCATTCCTGCCGCTGACCGGTGCGGAACGAAGGAAACCGTCTTGCAGTCAACGAAGGGATGAAGACAGCAGGCCACTCAAGACCCTTGGCGCGGTGCACAGTGGTGATGTCGACAGCGTCGATTGTCAGATCCGGTTCACCGTCGAATCCCTCGTACTCGCCTTGTGCGTAGTTCACCATGTGGATGGCGAGATTCTTGTAGTACCACTCACCGCCCCACTCGCCCCCAACCTGCTCGCCGTGGACATCAGCGTCCCGCCGGGCTCGGCGCCGGACGCTCTCGTAGTCGGCGAGAAGCGAAGCGCCGGCAAACTGGTAACTCCTCAACGCACTCACTCCACCCTACTTTCCGAAGAACCCACAATCACCGATAGAGTTTGCCCACTCTCACAACAAGCGAACCAAAAACAAAGGTCCGGCCGGGCCCGGAGTTCGCTGACGCTTCCCCTGCATCGATGTTGTGGGCTATGGTGCTTCGATTTCTTCGCGAGGCGTGAAATTTGCTGCGTCACGAAACGCACGAAGCACTAGACGAGGCTTGGCACCTATGACTAGCGCATGAGCGTGGTTGCCCTCGATTGGGTCGTTCTGCACATCCTGGTTATTGTCGAACGCTACAGCACTTAGGAAAGAGGCGACTCCGGCTCCATTTTGAAGTGTTTGTTTCATATCGTCACAGAGGTGAGCGATGTCGACTGAGAGTTCTTGACCCTTGAATGCTGCGGTCGTAATTCGGCCCTTAACGCAGTGATCCTTGTGGATTCTTCGCCACAACGCTACGTCTCTACCTATTGGTCTACCAATTGGGTCTGTTCGCGGGTTGGTCATCCAACGCCGTCGGCCTTCAGTTCTGCGACAACTGCACGCAACTCATCCCAGTTTTTTTGATCCATTTGTTCTGGGTAGTCAACAGAAGTGCCATCTGGGTGTGCGATGTAGATGGACACCGAGCCGTGAGGCGAAATTTCTACCTCTATTTCCATTCCGCTGTAGTGCCACTCAATTTGGACACCTCCGTCACAAACAGGAACCACCACAGGCTCCGGACCTCCCAGCGCGACATAGTGCAACACGACGAGTGCACGTTTCACTACTTGTTCACTGATTGGTTGCTCTCCATAGCCGTTCCAGTTGGCTTCGTAGGACCGGAATCTCCGCAATCGGGTTGCAATTTCTTTGAACCAAGGTTGCAAAGAAAGGTCTGTCAGAATACGACTATGAGATGGATGCGGTGGTGTTGTATCGTGAAACTGGTGCTCGTGAGTGTGGCGTTGTGAAACAGTCTCAGAAGTGCCCTTTCTGCTATAGCGGCGCCATTGCGCTTCTTCTATGGGTCTTTCGATTTTGGGACAACATGCGACGGTCATTGCTTGCGCCTCCACAACTTATGGGCTTCTGAAGTAGTAACTGCGGTAAAACCTCGAACAATCCAGACATGGGCTGTGTCCATGAAATTGAGGGCACTATCCAGATCCTCTGAAAGTGCTCGTCCACGGGACGTTAGACTCAAGGTCATCATTTTGGATTCGGGGGAATCTGAGTTCCAGCCGTCTATCGTCAACCAACCATCCCGCTCCTCTGGGAAGTGACAATGTAAGCCAAAAGAGCTTAGATGATTCTGGGGCAGGAACGCGTCATCTCCCATGCCACGCCAAGGCACGATCAACCGGGCGGTGCTTTGAGGTGAATTCCAGCCCTGGTTTTCGCCGAAGTGGTTGATATATTGAACTTCACATAGAAACGGTACGGGTTCGTTGTGTCCGAGTTTCGAACATTCGGCGGTCAATCTATGCCAAGAGGTTTGCATAGATTCGCGAATGGTCCCATACCGTGGGTATTCGACTTCGCTCTCACCCTTGCGCCAATTTACAACCAGGCGGTCGTGTTGAATCTGGGTGACACGATCTCCCGAATCGTTTTGGAGCCAGAGACGAGGCGGGTTGCTCGCTGTCTCTTCGATCTCAAACAGGGTATCAAGAAGGTCCTCCGCTGGCAGACCCATGCGAGGCAGGAGAGGTCGCTCTTCCGCACATGGGAGGATGTCCTCCCACGCCGTCGCAAACTGCCCCAAATCAAGAGCGCCGAAGTTGACAGACTGTTTGAACTCGATCGCTAGGGCGACTTCGACAACCGGAGGTTGGTCATACTCTGGCAAAGGGTTCGGGTCAGACATGGTTAGACAGATTGTATTGCATAATCAAGCGCATGTCACAGCAGAGCGCAGATCTTTTGATGACAGGACCTCCTTGTGAAGGCAGTGGGACGGGTTTGGCACCCCGGCGGGCGCGCCGCAAGTCTATAGCGTTTGTGGACGCATTCAGGGGCGCGCCTCGTTTTTAGGTCGCTGCACGCACGGGGGCCGATCAGCGGACTGGCTGAGTGACGGCTTACGTCTTCTGAGCGGGGAGCGTGCTCATTAGTGCAGTGCTACGGTGGTGCTGTGATGACAGGGGCCGTTCGTAGCCGACGCAGGACAGTGCGCCTTCTGGCCGCGGCGAGCGGCGGTTATCTGCTTGGCATGATCCCTTCGGCTGATATCGCGGCTCGTATTGCGGGGCGACCCGACTTGCGCGCGTCTGGA
>JAHQYM010000161.1 GCA_024421095.1 Acidimicrobiia bacterium | reverse complement strand
CACGGCTCTTGTGGCACCGGCGAGCAGTGGCGTGGAGACGGGGCGGCGTTTTGAAGAGGCGAGGCGGCCCGACCCGAGCCGATCAGCAAGCCGATAGAGAGTGGTGATGTCGACAGCAGCTACTCCTCGGCGGTTTGCCAACGCCCGACGGCAAGCGATGCCGATGTAGTTTGAAGGTACGATCACCGTTACCGGTTTGAGCGGGTCGGTGGCCTTGTGTACGCCAACAGCAACCGCGAGCGCATCGTGTGCGGCCTCGCCGTAGGCAGTGATTTCAAACGTGATAGTCATCGCAACCGATAGTACAAGAGCACTGCGACAGTGCCGCGCGCACGATGTTGAAGGTCAACCATGAAATGCGGAGTAAGTACTCAAGGAGTGTTTACTCCTATAATGCAGTTAGGGCACATCTATAGTGCAGGTAAGGTCACACCCACAAAACAAGGCAGGACATCGCCCTTGAAATACCGAGTTGAAGAACTAGCCGAAGTCGCCAACATTGCAGTCGACACAATCCGCTACTATCAGCGCCTGCAACTGCTTATGCCGCCGCAACGACAAGGCCGCATCGCCTATTACAGCGACACCCACCTGGAGCGATTATCGCAGATCCGCGCGCTGTCGAACCGAGGCTTCACGCTCGCCCAGATCACTGAACTAACCGCCGGTGAAGCCTCCGCCCCGCTCGCCAACCTGGCGGCCCGCAGCGCAACCGACCCCAACCTAGATCGAGCCGAGTTAGCCAAACGCAGCGGAGTCCCCGAATTTATGGTCGATCTAGTGGCCGCTGCTGATTTGCTTGTATCAAGCGGCGAAGGCCCCGCACAACGTTTCGCGCCCGAAGCCGTGGAGATGCTCGCGGCGGCCCGTACGTTGGTGTCGGCAGGGGTGAGTTTCGAAGAACTCACTGCCTTGGCGATGCGTCACGCCACCCATATAGAAGATGTGGTAGACGACTCAATCCAACTCTTCAAACAACACGCAGACCGACAACAAGGCAACCGTGAGGAACTGGTTGCTTTGCTCGCCCAGTTGGTTCCCGTGGTGTCTGGTTTGGTTGCCCGGCACTTTGAGCAAACACTCGTGAGCCGCGCACTCGCCCGCTTAGGTGACGAACCCACGATCGGTGGGGGCACCTTTGTGTTGGCACGGCGGTTAAGCACCCCAGTTGATCCGTTGGCGGTTTTCGCAACGGCTAAGCACATGCGGCGGACGCTTTGGATTCGTGGTGCGGCCGATGTCTCCTACGTTGGCCTCGGGGCGGTCAAGACTATTGCCCCGGCGGGTGAAGGCCGTTTTTCGGCAACCTCGGCAGCAAGGGTCGCGCTTGCGGCACGCACTCATCGTCTAGGTCCCGAAAATGCGCCTGCGCCGGTGCTGTTAGGCGGTTTTTCGTTCTCCTGCGCTGAACCCGGTGTGGTTGAGCCCGGTGTGGTTGGTGACTGTGTTGAACCCGACCCGGTTCGAATCTGTGTTGAGCCCGGTGTGGTTGGTGCCGGTGTGGTTGGTGACTGTGTTGAGCCTGGTGTGGTTCGCCGATCCGATCCTGATTGGACTGGGTTTCCCGATGCGATGTGGGTGCTTCCGGAAATTACTGTGGTTCAACGCGCCGATGAGACTTGGTTGTTGGCTGCGGCCGAAGTCACCGGACAGCAAGATGATGCGGTGCTGAGCGCGGCGCTCGAAGCACGCCTTGATGCCTTCGAACGCACGCTGCCGTCACCAATTGGTAGCCCGGTTGCGGTGACGCACGGCAAGCCGACCAGTGAAGACAAGCAATTTCAGGCTCTGGTCGAAGAAGCGGTTCGTGCCATTGGTGATGCTGAGTTTCAGAAGGTGGTGCTCGCTCGGACGCACCGCCAAAATTCGGTAGACCCGATTGATGTGTTGCATCGGTTGCGTCACCGTTATCCGAGTTGTGCAGTATTCTCCGTTGCGGTGGCTGATCGGCAGTTCATTGGTGCTAGCCCCGAACGGCTTGTTGAATTGGAGGGCACGGAGGTGCATACCGAAGCGGTGGCGGGCACTGTGCAGATCAACCCCACCAAAATGGCCGAGGGCGAGTTGCACACCAGATTGTTGACCTCTGCGAAGTTGCGCGCCGAGCATCAGTTTGTGGTTGACGACATTGTCGGGCGCCTCGGGTCGCTTGGTTTGCGAGGTAAGTATCATCTTCAACCAGATGTGATGCGCTTAGCTCGGGTGGCGCATTTGTGTACGCCGATCACGGCACAGGTGCAACGCCGTTTTGGTGGTGTGAGCGATATGGATGTGCTGCGAGTGGGCGGGGTTTTGCATCCCACCCCAGCGGTGGCGGGGACTCCGACCAACAAAGCATTGGAGTGGATTCTGGCGCGTGAGGGTTTCGACCGTGGATGGTACGGTGCTCCCGTTGGTTGGTGCGATCTTGATGGTAACGGGGAGTTGTGTGTGGCTTTGCGGTCGGCTTTGATTAGCGGCTCGGAAGCGGTGTTATTTTCGGGTGCCGGGGTGGTGGCCGAGTCCAAGTCGGGCGATGAACTAACCGAAACTGCTGTGAAACTTCGAGCCTTGCTCGATGTGATGGAGCCCGATGGTGACTAGTGGTAGTGCGCCGTTCGAGGCTGGTGGTGCGCCGTTCGAGACTAGTGGTGGTGCGTCGTTGGAGGTTGGTCGCCGTGCGTCGTTTGAGTCTGGGGCTGCTGCGCCGTTCGAGGCTGGTGGTGCGCCGTTCGAGGACCGGGTGTATGCGACGGTTGGAGCATTCGCTGCAGGTTTAGTGCGCTGTGGTGTGACCGATGTGGTGATTAGTCCTGGGTCGCGGTCAACTGCGTTGGCGCTGAGTTTGCATGCGAATGCCCATTTGCGAACTTGGATTCAGCTAGATGAACGGTCGGCGGGGTTTTTTGCTCTTGGTCAAGCCCGCCGTACGGGACGACCTTCGGTGTTGGTTTGCACCTCGGGTACCGCAGCGGCGAATTACCTGCCGGCGGTGGTCGAAGCCGATCACAGTGGCGTGCCAATGATTGTTTGTACAGCCGACCGCCCTCCTGAGTTGCGTGATTGGGGTGCGACTCAAACCATTGATCAGGTGAAGATTTATGGTTCTGCTGTGCGTTGGGCCGTTGACTTGGCGGTAGCCGGGGAGGGGGCTCCAGCTTGGGGACAATCCGTGGCGTTTCGTGCGGTAGCTTTGGCTGCGGGGGCAAATCCCGGTCCGGTGCATCTCAACTGGCCCTTTCGTGAGCCCTTGGAGCCCCGTGGCAGTGTTGTGGGAGCGGATGGGGGTGTGTCGCCGGGTTTTTCGGGTCGGCCATCGCTCCCGGAGCCCCGTGGCAGCGGTCCGGTGGTGGATGGGAGTGTGCAGCCGGGTTTTTCGGGTCGGCCATCGCTCCTGGAGCCCCGTGGCAGCGGTCCGGTGGTGGATGGGGGTGTGCAGCCGGGTTCTTTGGGTCGGTCGCCGCTCCTAGAGCCCCGTGGCAGTGTTGCGGGAGCGGATGATAGTGTGTCGCTGGGTTTTTCGGGTCGGTCGCCGCTCCCGGAGCCCCATAGCAGCGTTGCGGGAGCAGTTGAAAACGTGCCGCAAGGCGTGCTTGAGCCGCCCTCTCACTTGACCCGCACCCCTGATGCCTTTGCTGGTTTGGAGGAGTTGTTGGGGTATGAGCGGGGCTTGATTCTGGTAGGGCCAGATTCGGCTAACGGTATTGACGCGCAAGGCGAGGTGGTTGCTGCTGCTTTGCGTTTGAGCGCTGCTACCGCTTGGCCGCTGATCGGTGAACCGGTCGCGGGCGCCCGTCGTGTGCTCAGTCGCCAAGGTTCTGCGGATGACGAACCTCATCTGGGCACGGTTATTGCTCATGCTGCTCATCTGCTGGATGTGCCCGAGATTGCGGACGAGTTGCGTTGTGACGTGTTGCTGCGGCTTGGTAACACTCCAACCACTAAACCGTTGGGGTTGTGGCTCCAAGCGCAACCTCCGCGTCATCTGGTGCTGATTGATCCAGCCAATCGTTGGCGCGACTCTTCATTTTGTGTAACCGACCATATTGCTGCCGACCCGCTTGCTGTGCTC
>JAHQYM010000023.1 GCA_024421095.1 Acidimicrobiia bacterium | reverse complement strand
GTCATGACCCCGATCCCGCACCTTCGTCGGTGCCATCGCCTCCTACAACCCCGCAGACGACCCCGTCTTGTCAGCCCAATCAGCCAACAACCGCGCCCCCGCATGAACAGCCAAACCCCGCCCCCCACCGCTAAACCTCATCCGCGGACGACTACCACTATACTTCACCATGCGAATGCCCTCCCTGACATGGACTCAGAACCTACTAACAAGTCTGATACTGCCACACCAGGAAGGCACCTCGCGCGAACACACACCCCAACACAAACCCCACAACTGAAAAATCTGGGTTAGCGCTTGGCGCGCTGACAACAACTCGAACGCACGAATTATACTCTTTCGGCATTTCGTGATGTTGTCGTCTGCTTGGTCGGCGCCTTGTTCAACGAGTTCGGCAATAGTCGTGTCTGCTACCGCAACCGCCGTTGGTGTCAACTGCGCGCCTAGTCGATGTATCAGGTCGGCTGTGGCTTCTGGTAGGTCTGCTGGGTAGGTTCCTCCGACACGCCAGCAACTGATGTCGTCATAGTGGTTTTCTTCAGGGCGGATCGTGTTGGTTTTGAAAGGAGCTAACGCTTCATGGATAGCGGTCGGTAGGGGTTGCGCTTGGTCAATATGGGTATGGACGCTGTGGGCGCGCGCTGGATGCAACCCTCGCAACGAAACCAACACCTTCAGCGAGTTTACAAACAGCATGGAAGCGTGCCCTCAAAAGGCACGCATGCGGTCGGTTTGCTCGTCTAGATCATCGGAGTCGCTTGCGGCGGCGGATTCGAGCAGAAACTGTATTTCTCGAACCTGCGTTGACACTGCCGAAACCAAAGAACCAAACAAGAACACCGCTACCGCACCCTCACCACGCAAAACATCAGCCGCCAAACGCGCACTACTCAACGAAGCCGCAACCAAAGACAAATCACCAAAAGCCATGAACCAACACTAACACCCTAATCACCACTATCTCACCGAAAATTAACCTCCGGTCAACTGTTCGTAGATCGCTTGATACCCAAAGTTCGGATCAGACGGGGCCGACCCAATAGCATTGCCGCATTGCGCGCCCGCTTCAGGAGCAACCGCTGAGTACCTACCCAAATACTGGTCAAGAAACTCGCCAACCGCAGGGTCAGACCAGTCATCTACTGCTAGTTGACGTGTCCACGCGGTAAGCACTATCGGGTTTTGCAACCCTGGATATGGCGCAACCAAAGCGAACTCCTCAGAGGCAAGTTGAGAGCTGATCGTCTGCAAGGTCGCGGCATCAAGGTCGGGGTGATACGCCACCCAAACCGCCCCGTGTTCCAAAGAATGCACCGCTGTCTGATTCGGGATGGGCACATTGTAAACCCCGCAGTTTTGCCACGCCGGAAAATGCGCTCCACTTCCGGGGGGTGTGTGGTCATAACTCGAACAAAGCTGATGTTCTTTGCCGTTGTCTGGTAGTTCCGTTACCACACCAAGCGGCAACGCAACCGGCGGTGCATCCCCAGGTTCCGCACAAAAACTCGGTGCCGGCGTGGATGTGGACGGGGACGTGGCCGTCGCCGTAGACACGCTGCCAGCAGTAGTGGTTGTGGGTTGCTCGGGCGACTGCACAGCCGATTCGGAATTCCCACAAGCAGCCAACCCCAAAGCACACAACAACAGCAACAAATAGCGCATCAACCTATTCTAATGCGCCTAGCAAAAATACCCTTAGTAAAACATCGACACGCCTTCGAATCGCATCGGTCGAACACCTTGATCAGCAATCGCACGCAACAACCGCAGAGGTTCAGCAACCCCCGCTAAACCGCTCGCACCAGGCGCGAAATCGCCACGCAGCACCGCGCAACTCGCACTCGCTGCCACCATCGCCGCGGCTACCGCGGGCCGCTCCACAGCACCAAACACGCTCACCCGACTTTGCGAACCAACCCGCCCACGTAACTCAACACGAACCGCTCCAAGTCCCCCCTCAGCATGAGGCGGGCGCAACATCGGCAACGGGGAGGTCAAACGGTCTCTGCGGGTGGCGGCCATACGTGCAGTCACCCTCACCACATTCGGAAATGCGGGCACCAACAACAATGCATCCGGCAACGCCGCACGGTAACAATCCCGACCCCCTATCGGATCGGGGAAGTAGGCAAGTTCACGGCCCGAACCCGGGGCACGCGCACACCAACGCCCATCACGCCAGTCAAGCCCAGCCGAAGACAGCGCCTGATGATGTTGCCTAGCGCAAGCCGGGCCACCGGTGCCGACCTTTGCCGCATGTATTTCATCTAACTGATCGAACTCTTTTGAGCCGTGTCGGGCGAGCAAACAAGTAAAGCCAGGCATAAAAGTAGCCCCCACAATCAACGGCACACCACTATGCACGGCCTCTTGGTGCAGAGCCAACAACCGCCGTACCTCCGACAACTGATTTGAGGTGGTAACAACCGCAACGCCGTGGTGAATAGCACGGCGCGCCAAATTCGCTTGTCCTGCGGCATTCGTGGCAATCACAACCAGCGCTACTGAGGAATCAAGTTGCGGGCCTTGACCAGATTCGGATACTCTTCCAAGCGTTTTGATGAGTTGTCGAGAGCGTTCACGGCGAGTGCTGCGCAGTTCCACCAGATCAACTGCGCCACTGGCTCTAAGCTGCTGCGCGATTCGTGTTCCTGTTGCTCCCGCCCCGTACACGACTACATGCGACATTAGCGAAATTCGTCGCCTCGAAGTTCCCGCCATCCCCCTTTTTGAGGTGGAGTTCCGCCCGTACCCCGCACTCGTATAGCCGACGCAATAGCAATGCCAGCTCCTATCGCCAGCAGGGCTCTGCGTATGAGTGTGAAAAGGCCACGTCTGCCCATCCGATGCTCCCTAGATTCCGTGAAACTGCGGGTGTCAACGTGGGGCTAGCAGGATTCGAACCTGCGACCTCACCCTTATCAGGGGTGTGCTCTAACCGACTGAGCTATAGCCCCGCAACAAGACTACGTTAGCGCCCAGAAGAGCTTTTTCGCAAAGAACTTTGTCTACGAGCTTTGCGTTTATCGCTCGGCCAAAAAGGTGGGTCGTTGGTAGCGGCGGACTCTGTAGGTGAATTGATAGCAGAGCGGCGGGAACGACCGGAGGTTTTTCTGGGTCGAGTACGCTTAGGGCGAGGCCTAGCGGTTTCTTCTTCCACAACTGTTAACCGCACTCCACCGATAATGTCGCTGATCAGATTGAAGATCACGGCCATCAACACCGTGAAGCCAGACCCCGCAACCACCATCACCAAACCACCTAATGCGCTGAACCTAAATATTTGATCGGCGTTGAACGCAAAAGTTTCCAATGCAAACAATTCTTGGATGAAATTTTCAAGGTTGGTGACTGTGCCTGCGTCCACCGCGAACTTCCAAAGGATCACTCCCGCGATCAACAAAATCCCCCACAGGCAGAAGTAGAAAAGTAAAGACATTTTGAGGACAGACCAAGGCTCGATGTGCCGCACGAGGCGGCGCACACGGCGTGCCCGAAGGCGGCTAACTTGACGGCGGTCGAGAAAGGAGAGGGCTTTTGGTTCGGGAGCAACGGCGGGGACGAGCAATGGGGGTGGGTTGGTGATTGGCGGAACTTGCGGTGTGTCTAAGTTGTTAGGTGTATCCATGGAAACCGTTCTTCAGCGAAGCAAGACGAAAAAGCTAACCGAGCGCCAAACAAGTCTAGGAGACGGCAAGCTCTATCAGTGGTTGCAACAGAGTGTAGCTTAGCTGTGTTGGGCTGGTTTCCCGTGATGGTTCCCAGACCACCTCACGTTCCGCTCTAGCGAGAGCAACACTTGAACCAACACGAACCCGAACCTCAACAAAATTGCCAAAGGTTTGATAGTCCAATAGTTCGCCACCATTCGCGGTAGCGAGCGTGTTAGCAAATGCCTGCCCCTGTGCAGCACCTGCTAACGCCGCCGCATCTGCTGCAGTTCTCGCTCGGGCAGCATCATCGGCAGCGATGCCGAGACGAGTAATGGCAACCACCGCAATACCCGCAGCCAACAGCAGCAACACCATCAAGGGCACTGCTTGGCCTCGGTCACCACGCACAAAAGTGTTCCGCCGAATTTTATCATGCCTACACATGTCATGCCTACACATGGCACCGCCTTAATGCTCAGCACCGCCTTGATGCTCACTGTTTAGCCTAACCGCGAGCATCAAGTAAAACTAACTCACCAAATCATTCCTTGACGTTGGTCACCGAAGGTTCCGCAGCGGTTGCCGAAGGTTCCACAGCAACCACATCTTCGTAGGCTTCATCAACGGGTGTTACTAACACCACCGAAGCCACCACATCACCTTCATCAGGAGACATAACCTTAACTCCACTCGCAGTGCGGCTTTGTTGCGAGATCGCTTGGGCGGGCACACGGATCACCACACCGTTTACCGTTACCGCCAAAATCTCATGATGGTCTTCGACAACTAAAGCACCCACAACCGGGCCTTTGTCTTCGGTGAGTTTGATACCTATTACCCCTTTACCGCCGCGGTGCTGCACACGGTATTCGTCGACTAAGGTTCGTTTGCCGAAACCGTTGGCGGTCAGGTGCAGCAGTGATGCGCCCCGCTCAGCGATGGAACAGTCCACCACCGCATCACCCGACTTTTTGAATTTGAGCCCAATCACGCCCGCCGCCGCTCGCCCAGCAGCGCGCACATTTGATTCGTTGAACCGTATGGTTTGTCCGAACCGTGAAGATAGCAAGATGTCGTCTAATCCGTTGGTGGGAACCACCGCAGCGAGTTCGTCGTCATCTTTGAGGCGAATTGCGATCAGGCCTTTACGCCGCGACGAATCGTAAGCATTGAAGCGAGTTTTCTTCACTCGGCCTTTCGCTGTCGCAAAACACAGATAGCGATGCGTTTCGTAATTGCGAGTATCAATGATGGCCTGGATCCGTTCGCCTTCTTGCAGGGGCAACAAATTGACGATTGAGGTGCCACGAGCCGTCCTTGATGCCACCGGTATCTCATGGGCACGCAGCCGGTAAACGCATCCTCGCGTGGAGAAGAACAGCAGGTACGAATGAGCCGTTGTCCAGATCAGATGAATGAGTGTGTCTTCGTCTTTGAGTTTCGTTCCAGCCACACCGCGGCCGCCGCGGCCTTGGGTCTTGAACTCCTCCGCGGGCACAGTTTTCACGTAACCAGCAGCGCTCATGGTCACCACAAGTGGGTCGTCGTCAATCAGGTCTTCGATGTCGAACTCGCCTGGGTCAATTTCAAGGGTTGAGCGGCGTGCCTCACCGAATTTCTGACGCACTTCAGCGAGTTCATCAACTATCACAGCACGTAGTTTTTGATCGTCACCGAGGATGGCCCGCAGTTCAGTGATAGTTGTACGTAATTGTGTGGCTTCGGTTTCGAGGTCTTCACGGCCTAGACGGGTAAGCCTGGCGAGTTGCATATCTAAGATGTGGTTGGCCTGCACTTCGGAGAACTCAAAAGGTGCGCTCATTAATGCTAAGCGCGCAGCGGCACGGTCTGCACTAGCGCGGATAGTTGCAATGATCTCGTCGATGAGGTCGAGGCAACGGATTAGCCCGTCAACTATGTGCAGGCGTTTCTCCGCAGCGTCAAGGCGGAATTGCGAGCGTCTAGTAATCACTTCGATCTGATGATCGACGTAAGCGACTAGGGCTTCCCGTAGGTTTAGCGTGCGTGGCACCCCGCCCACGAGCGCCACCATGTTTACCCCGAAACTCGTTTGCAGTGGTGTGCTTTTCCAGAGGTTGTTGAGCACCACTTCAGGGTTGGCATCACGTTTTAGTGTGATCACGAAACGGGTGTCGTCACCTGCTGATTCGTCGTTGATGTCGGCGACCCCTTCAAGCTCGCGGGTGTCCACCAAATGCGCGATTTTGCGAGCTACTGCACCCGCAGACACTTGATACGGGAACGCGGTTACTACCAGCGCATGACGATTGTTGATTTTGGTGACTTCAATGGTGGCTCGGGTTTTTATTGAACCGCGACCCGCCCGATAAGCTGCTTCGATCCCGCTGCGGCCGAGTATGTGCCCGCCTGTGGGGAAGTCTGGGCCCCGCACATATTGCATCAGGTCATCAACAGTGGCTTGCGGATTGTGCAGCAAGTGGGTGACCGCAGCGCATACTTCGTTGAGGTTGTGCGGTGGTATGTTGGTAGCCATACCCACCGCAATGCCTTGGCTACCGTTGACCAAAAGGTTCGGGAAACGGGCCGGCAGCACTTGTGGTTCGCTGAAATCTCCTGAGTAGTTGTCCACGAAGTCGACTGTGTTTTCGTCTATCCCCGCGAGCATTTGAGTAGCTAGCGGATGCAACCTTGATTCGGTGTAACGGGCCGCCGCCGGTGGGTCTTCTGGGGAACCGTAGTTGCCGTGGAAGTCGATCAGTGGATGACGCAACGAGAATGGTTGAGCCATTCGGGCTAGCGCATCGTAGATGGCGCTGTCGCCGTGGGGATGAAAGCGTGCCATCACATCGCCAGTCACCCGCGCACATTTCACGTGGGCGCGGTCTGGTCGAAATCCTTGGTCGAACATCGACCACAAAATGCGTCTATGAACTGGTTTGAGGCCGTCTCGGGCATCTGGCAATGCACGGCTGATGATAACCGACATGGCGTAGTCAAGAAAAGAGCTTTCCATCTCTTCTTGGATTTCGATTTCAGTTACTTCACCGGCCTGCTCAGCGGGTTCTTCGCCGTTGGTGTGCTCACCTTCAGGGTGTTTGAGCGTGGGGATATCAACCATTTTCGGCCTCAGAAATCTAGGTTGCGCACTTCGCGTGCGTTGGTGACGATGAAGTTTTTGCGTGCTTCCACGTCATCCCCCATCAATATTGACATCACATCATCAGCGATCGCGGCTTGCTCTACCGATACTTGTAGGAGTGATCTTGAAGCTCTGTTCATGGTTGTGTTGCGGAGTTCGTCCCAGTCCATCTCGCCGAGGCCTTTGAGTCTTTGGAAGTCTTTGGTGTAGTTGGGGCGGGCGAGGAGAAATTCGTCTTTGGCGGCTTCGTCTTTGAGGTAGACCGTTTGTTTGTTGGAAACTTTGGTGGAATAAAGTGGCGGCTGCGCGATGTAGACGTAACCGGCTTCCACAAGCGGGCGCATTTGCCTAAAAAAGAAGGTGAGCAGCAGCGTGCGGATGTGGCTGCCGTCCACATCGGCATCAGCGAGAAGAATAATCTTGTGGTAGCGAACCGCGCCGAGGTCGAACTCTTCTGCGAAGCCCGCGCCGATAGCAGTGATGAGCGATTTGACTTCTGTGTTCTTGAGCATTTTGTCTATGCGGGCTCGTTCAACGTTGAGGATCTTGCCTCGGATGGGCAGGATTGCTTGGGTTTTGGGGTCTCGTGCCCTTACTGCGGAGCCGCCTGCTGAGTCTCCTTCGACGATGAACAGTTCCCGCTCGGCTGGATTTTTTGAGGAGCAGTCTTTGAGTTTGTCGGGCATGCCGGCACCGTCAAGCAAAGATTTGGAGCGTATGGCTTTGCGGGCATCGGCGGCTGCGACTCTTGCTCGGGCGGCGTTGGTGGCTTTGACGATAGTGCTTTTGGCTTCGCTGGGGTGTTGATCAAGCCATTCCGCCATGCGTTCGTTGGTGACCCGGTCAACTAATGAGCGCATTGACACATTGCCGAGTTTGGATTTGGTTTGGCCTTCGAATTGGGGATCGCCGATGCGTGCTGAGATTATTGCTGTGAGACCTTCGCGGATGTCTTCACCGGTGAGGTTGTCGTCTTTGTCTTTGAGCAGCCCTTTAGCGCGGGCGTAACTGTTGACGGTGCGGGTAACCGCGGTGCGAAAACCTTGTTCGTGCATGCCGCCTTCGATGGTGGCGATACCGTTGGCGAAGCTGTGGATTCCATCGGAGTTGAAGCCTGTGTTCCATTGGAAAGCGATTTCAACTTCGTGGGGGTTGCCGTTGATTTCTTCGGCACCAGTGAAGTATCCCACCGTTTCAAATAGCGATTCTTTCGACTCGTTGATGTGGCTCACAAAGTCGATTATTCCGCCTTCGTATTGGTAGGAGATCCAATCGGTTTTGGTCGCATTGGTTCGCTGATCACGTAACCGTATTTGCAATCCCTTATTCAAAAACGCCATCATTTGAAAACGTTCGAGAAGGGTCTGAAAACGGAACTCAACTTCATCGAAGATTGTTGGATCGGGCCAGAAACGCACGGTGGTTCCGGTGCGGTGTGTTTTGGTGGCGTTCGTTGAGTTCGTCTCTTGGGTCACCTCGCCCTGGGGAGTTTCGTGCGGGGCTGCTTGGATGGGTGTTAGGCGTTGTTGCAATTCTCCGCCGTTAACGAAGACCATGTAGTGTCGTTGCCCGCCGCGGTCTATCTCAACTTCAACTCGACGAGACAAAGCGTTGACCACAGAAACGCCAACTCCGTGCAGACCTCCTGAAACTTTGTAGCCTTTGCCCCCGAATTTGGCGCCCGCGTGCAGCACCGTGAGCACCACTTCAGCGGCGCTGCGGTCTGCGAACTTCGGGTGGTTTTCTACGGGAATGCCCCGCCCGTTGTCTACAACTTCACAGGCTCCGTCAGCTCTGAGGGTGACATCAATGCGGGTGCAGTGACCTGCCATTGCTTCGTCAACAGCATTGTCGACCACTTCCCAGACTAGGTGGTGCAGACCGGTGGGGCCGGTTGAGCCTATGTACATGCCCGGGCGGGTGCGTACCGCTTCAAGCCCTTCAAGGATGGTTATCTCGTCGGCTCCATAGGCCGCCGTTTCGACATGCATCGTGTCTGTCTTCATTTTGGCCTTAGCTGAGTTTCACGCAAGTTCGCCAGACTGCTGAAATTTTGACGTTTTAGGGCTTCCACTGCTAGGAGTTTATCAGCGCGCGGCGTTATCCCTGCCGTTTGACTCGTACTTTGATGGACTGCACTAGATTAGATCCAGAGATTTCTTGGATTCTGCCGAGTAGTTCCGTTTCTAGCCAGATTAGCTGGCTTGCCCAAGTTGAGTCTGTGCTGTTGACGACTAGCGTGTCACCTTCGATGAAACTCGGTTTGCTGTGTGCGGCTAGATCTTGACCAACAACTTCAGGCCAGCGCAAAAACACGGTTGATAACACATCGGGGCTGGGTGCTTGCATAGTTTTCAAGAGGTGTTCAATGGACCATTTGAGTTTCTTGGGTTCGTTGTCCGTGTTGCCGTATTCAGTGCTGTTGTTGCCAGTGCTGCTCATGACGGTGTTTCGGTTTCGGTTATCGTTCCGGCAGTTACTTTGAGTAATCGATCTGGGTTGGCTTTAGCGGGGATTTCAGTAGCGGTGGTCAGCAGCCTTTGCCCTTCGGGTAGTGCCTGAAGTAGTGCTTCGGCGCGCCTGTTGTCGAGCTCAGAAAACACATCGTCAAGCAACAGGATGGGGCTTGTGGTTGCGGATTGGCGGATTAGCGCATCGGTGGCTAAGCGCATGGCTAGCACCAATGAGCGTTGTTCACCTTGCGACCCATGCGTACGTGCTGGCGCTTGTCCTATGTGCAGGGCGATCTCATCGCGGTGAGGGCCCACGGTGGTTATGGCGCGACGAAGGTCGGTTGAGCGTGCTTGTTGCAGCGCTTCGGCTAACTCGCCTTGCCAACTCGGTTGGTAGACGGCGCTGATAGCGGTTGGTTTGCCGGCTACTGATTCGTATGCTTTGGTTAGTTGGGGCGTTAGTTCTGCGAGTAATCGTTGGCGTCGCTGGCGTAGCTGTTCGCCACTTTGAGCGAGCCTAGCATCCCAGACATCTAGGGTGTGTGTTTCGTCACCGCCTAGTTTCCCCGCACATGAACGAAGTAAGGCGTTGCGTTGCTTGACGATTCTTTCTAGTTCGGTGCGCAGCGCTTCGTGGCTTTTTGAGATGCTCGCTGCTGAGTCATCTAGCCAGCGTCTTCTTTCCGCGGGGCTTCCTTTGACGAGTTCAAGATCGTCTGGTGAAAATATGGTTACTGGCACGATCCCGTGCAGGTCGGCTTTGCGGCGCAGTCCTTGACCGTTGATTTGCACTCGATTTCTGCCGTTGACTGGGATTTCAACGTCTATTTGTTGGTTTCGGCCGGTGTTGTTGATTGTCGTTGCTCGGATGATCGCTGCGCTGGTGCCGTTGCGGATTAGGGTGTCGTCGGTTACGCCACGAAATGATCCTTGGCCGGCGATCCAACTGATGGCTTCGAGCAGGCTAGTTTTGCCTTGTCCGTTCTCACCGTAGATTACTGTAAAACCGTTGTCTAGCTCTAAAGTGGCTTCTTGGTAGATGCGGAAGTTGTGGATTTCCAGGGTTTGTATTGCCATCTGGCGTTGGTCGAGCGATGCGTTACGCCGAGCCGAGCAGCGACCGCAGCCTAACTTACTCGCACGGGCATCAACAGATACAGAAAGTTGGGGTCTTCTGAAGACTTCAACAAGGCTGGTTTCAACTCTCCAATGGTTTCGAGCATCACTTCTTTCCCTGGCGAAACTTCGATGCCGTCGATTAAATATTCGGGGTTGAAGGCCACCATCAGGTCTTCTCCGTTGTATTCAGCTTCGATGGTTTCGTGTGCTTCGCCAACTTCTTGAGTGACCGCGGCTACTTCAAGTCCATCAGCCGACATAGACATCCGAATTGGCGTGGATTCTTGGGCTATTACCCGCACGCGGCGTAGTGTGTCGAGCAGTTTCTCTCGGTCTATGGTGAGCCTGTTTTCGTGGGTTTCTGGGATGAGACGGTTGTAGTTGGGGAAGTCGCCTTCGATTAGTCGTGTGGTGACGGTCACCGTGCCAACCGTGAAACTGGCGTTGTGTTCACCTAAAGACAAGGTGATTTCTTCTTCTTCACCAACGAGCCGGGCGAGTTCTTTGAGAGCCCGGCTAGGCACCAAGACCTTTTGCTCTTCGTTCAGCACCGATAGTCCTTCTATGTCTCGTATCGCTAGGCGATAGGAGTCGGTAGACACGAGCCGCAGGCCGTCCTTCTCGGCGGCCATCAGCACACCGGTGAGTATGGGTCTAGCTTCATCGGTTGAGGCCGCTTTGCCCACTTGGTCAATCGCCGCTTTGAACGCTGCTGCGTTGAGGGTTATGGCTTCACCGGCGGGTTGTTCGATGTTGGGGAAGTCGTCTGAGGCAAATACTCGGATCTTGAAATCGGACGGGTTAGATGTGATCTTGGCGTTCTGGTCTTCGATAGTCACATCAACGGCACCTGGGCGCAGTGATCGCACGATGTTGGCCATCAGGTTTGATCGTATGACCACTTTGCCGTCGCTAGAACCGTTGACCGTCACTCTCGCAGCTACAGTCAGGTCTCCATCGCTGCCTGTTGCGGTTAGTGTGTCGCCGCTAAGTTCGAGACGGATCCCGCCGACCACCGCTGCGCTTGAACGATTGGCGACACCGCGGCTCGCCACATTTAGGGCTTCGGATAGAACATCTTTCTCGCATCTGAATTTCATGTTCATTGTGCGATTACCTCTCCTGAGTTGTTTGTATCTCCTTGGTAGGAGTATGTAAGGGTTGTGGATTGTGGATGAATGACAGTTTGCCTTGATTTTGTGCGTTTCTTACATCCACATAGTTTGCCTGTTGGTACACACCATGTGTCGGTTAGTCGATTCGGGTTGTGGGTAAGGTTGAGTTTGTCCAGTTTTATGCACGGGTGACTCACAAGCCTTCCGCAAAGTTGTCTACCGATGCGGGTGCGTCGCGTTGTTGGTGTGGCGGTCATGGTGCTTCGCTGAGCCGTCGTTGAACTTCGGTGACTTTGTTGAAGATGGCTTGTCGTTCGCCTATGCGGGCTTCAATCTTGCGTACTGCATGCATCACGGTTGTGTGGTCTCGGTCGCCGAAGGCACGGCCGATGTCTGGGAAGCTGAGGTCGGTCATGTTGCGGGTCACATACATGGCGACTTGTCTTGCTTCTACTAGGGGTCGCCTACGGCTGCCTCCAGTGATCAGTTCGGCTTCGATACCGAAGGTTTGCCCAGTTAGTTCGATGATGCGCTCCGCGGTGACTGGGGGTTTTTGGGAGTTGTTGATTAGGTCACTGAGGACGTAGGCAGCGACGCGCGCATCAAGTGGTTGTTTGGTGAGGCTGGCGTAGGCGGTGACTTTGATGAGCGCGCCTTCAAGTTCACGGATCGACTGGGTGATGTTTTCGGCTATGAAAGTGAACACTTCGTCGGGGATTTCGATGGTCCGCGATTCGGCTTTCTTGCGGAGGATGGCGAGGCGGGTTTCTAGGTCTGGACGTTGAACGTCGGTGATTAATCCCCATTTGAAGCGGTTGCGTAGGCGTTCTTCGAGGGTGGGCATGGCATCGGGCGTGCGGTCTGAAGAAAGCACGATCTGTTTGTTGTTGTGGTGTAGCTCGTTGAAGGTGTGGAAGAACTCTTCTTGTAGCCCTTCTTTGCCTTCTAGAAATTGGATGTCGTCAATGAGCAGCACATCGTTGGTGCGGTAGCGGCGTTTGAAGTCTGGTTGGTTATTGGTACGGATTGCTTGGACAAATTCGTTGAGGAACGTTTCGGTCGACACGTAGAGCACTTTGTAGTTGGTGTAGTGCTTGCCGATGTAGTGGGCGATGCCGCGGAGCAGGTGGGTTTTGCCTAATCCCGAATCGCCGTGGATGAACAGGGGGTTGTAGCTCGCGGCGGGTGTTTCGGCTACTGAGAAGGCGGCTGCGTGGGCGAATCGGTTAGACGGACCAATGACGAAGTGTTCAAATGTGAACTTGTCGTTGTGGCCGTTTTTGTTTGCTGGCGAAGTGTAATGATTGGTGTGGGAGATACGTTCTGAACTGGGCTTATGTGAGTTGTTGTGGGTTGTTGGAGGGATCGCTTGATTGGTTAGGAGGTCTGCGTTTGGTATGTCCAATGGTGAGTTGCTGTTGGAGTCGAGTTCTATGCGCACGTTGGTGTTGGGTTGGCGTTCTTCAAGGGCGTGTTTGACGAGGCCGAGGTAACGATTTTCGATACGTTCTTTTTGCAATCCGGTTGGGACGACTAAGACTAACTCGGTTTCGTCTATTGTGGATACTTTCGCTCCGCTGAAAGTGGTGTGCCAAACGGCTTCGCTTACTTGCGCTCGGATGTTGTTTGCACAGTCGTTCCACATTTCGTTTGTGATGGCTTTTTCACGGTTGTTCAATTTATTCTCCACAGGTTTGTCCACAGGTGTGGAATACTTTTGAGTTGGAAAAGGGAGCAACTAAGACAACCGCAATGGGCGATGTCGGTGAGGCAACCTAACCGTAGTTCGCGGGTGAACTTAGCAACCATGACGCACTCCGCAACCAAAAATTGAAGGTCTTCACAAAAAGCCTGTTCAGGGCATTTTTTCGCATCGAAATGACATATATGGAAGATTAAACCTCCGTGATGTTATTTGAATTAGACGGCTAGAGGCAAATCACGTAACAACGTCAAATAGACGAAAAAGAAACAATGTCGCACGGGTGTGTTAACGTGTCGAATAAGCTATCTTCGGAGGTTAGGAGTCGCAAATGAGACGCATCAAGTTGAGGTGGCAGCATGATCATTCGAGGTGAAGCCCGCGAGCACCTGAGGCGGCTGCCTGCCGCGAGCGTCGATCTGAGTTTCTGGTCGCCCCCCTATTACGTCGGTAAGTCCTACGAAGAGGACCTGACCTTTGAAGCATGGCAGGACTTGCTTCGTGAAGTGATCAAAGAACATCCTCGAATCCTCAAACCCGGTGGGTTTCTTGCAGTGAACATTGCGGACATTTTGTGCTTCCCCGACCCCTCAATGCCCCGATTCCAAGCCGACAACGTGAGCCGCAAAACAAGCCCGATCACCCGCGCTGATGTGCTCGCAGCTCGCACGCAACATCCAGATGCTAACCGCCATCAGTTGGCTGAGTTTCTGGGGTGCAGCGAGCAGACCGTACAGCGACGCTTGGAGGGCAACAACGCCAGAGGCGGCAAACACAACACACCTACTCGTGTGCTGCTTACCGGAGCGCTCGTGGCAACTTGGGCGCAAGAGGCTGGCATGTACTTGTATGACCAGCGTATTTGGCACAAAGACCCGTGCTGGGCCAACAGCCGTTGGCACTCCAACAGCTATCGAGCGGTGGACGAGTTCGAGCATGTTTACATCTTTTGGACACCAGGTGTCACCACCTATAACCGTAATCGCCTGACAGCCTCTGAGTGGGGCGAGTGGGGTTCGCGAGGCGTGTGGAACATCCCGTCAGTCAGGCGCAACAACCGCCACGAAGCCGAATTTCCAGAGGAGTTGGCGCGGCGTGTAATCCGCTTGTTTTGTCCCGCTGGGGGAATGGTGCTGGACCCATTCGTTGGTTCAGGGACAACCACTGCCGTCGCAGCAGCACTTGGATGCCAGTGGACGGGTATTGAGTTAGACCCGATGAGCGCTCGTATCGCAGAACAGCGCACCTCTGCCGCAGCGGAGCAATGCGCCCTAATCGCGTAGCGCTCCTAGAGCGGACGGTCCTCGCGGCGGTCGAGCGAGCCTTCTTGGATTACCAGGATCAGATGGCGACGATCTTCTGGGAGGAAACCGATCTTGCACAGGACATCGCTGAGGACATTACACGTGAGGCCATTGATGCGATGGGCCTGTCGGAAATCCACGAAAGGTTATATGGCAAGGTTGATCTCAAGAAGGCCATCTACGTCTTCGCTCCTGAGGTCGAACCCGTGGCTCTGATGCTTGACGCGAAGGCCGAGAAGGGTGCTGGTTCCGCGACTATCCAAATGTCGCAGACCTCAATGACTGTGAAGCAGAAACGAGGTGGAGAGTCAATAAACGTAAAGGGCAAACTCGCCCCGTTCATTCAGCGTGGTGAGCACAAACTGCTCGTGGTGACCATTGTTGCCAAGTTCGTCTACTCGGAAGCGAGCGACGACCGCAATCTTGACCAAATCATCCTTGCGTGTATCCCTAATGGCCTGCTTCAGAAACGCTACAACCCGAATACCAAGAACACCATATGGCTCGCCGGACGAAACGCTCCCAGCCTCAATGAGGAGTTTCGAGTACGGCTCAGCTTTGCCAAGCTTCGTGAAATCTCCCCCTGGCGTGTCCGCAAGATCTACTAATACGACTGTCACCGTGCATCACCGACTCCTCAACACGATGTGTATTGCGCGCCGCGTCGCCAAAACCGGGTTTTGAGCGCTAGTTCCAGAGGGTGCAGATGGGGATCGCTTCTATGCGGTCTTCTAACGTGACTTGGGTGGGTCCGGTGTGGAGCAGGACTCCTGCCTTGAACCGGTCACCGAGTTGATCACGCAGCCATGTTAGGTGGCGAGCGTCGCGTTGTTTGGGCGCGCTGTTTGCTTTGATTTCCAATCCAACCACACCACGGGCACCCAGATCGGCTATCAGGTCGACCTCGTGTCTGCCGTCGCGGTCGCGCAGGTGGTAGAGTTGAGGTCGGAGCGGGTCCATCGACACCTCGGCGCGTAACTGGTTTGTAACGAATGTGTCTACGAGTCGGCCGAGAAGGTCGCCATCGTTCATTACCAAGTTGAGGTCGGCACGAACGGAGGCTGCCCAAAGTCCGGTGTCGGCTACGAAGCGTTTGGGGGATCGAGCCAGTCTCTTCAACCGGTTGCTACTCCACGCCGGAAGTTGAGCGATCACTCCGATGTCGGTCAGCAGCTTGGTATGCGAGTGTGCGGTGCGCCGGTCAAGACCGACTGCTTGTAGCAGCGTGTTGTCGTTGACGATACCTGCCGAGTTTAGGGCGTAAGCCTGAAAGAACTCTGCGAGTTTTTCTTGGGATCGGTTGCCGGGCACATCATGGGCGAGCATTTGTTCTATGTAGCTCAGCATCCAATTGTCACGGATGCTGCCTGCCAGAACGATCGACTCTGGGAAACCTCCGGTCAGGGCGATCTTGGCGTAGTCGCGCAGGTCAGGGGGATCGTCCTGTACATCAAAGGGGTCTCCGTTGAGAAGCCGGCTCATGAAGAAACGCGGCGGCCTTTTGAGTTGCTCTTGCACAGTGAGCGGGTGCATGGCAACCCTGATCAAGCGTCCAGTTCCTGGCCAAAGGGTCGGGTCGTTCTCAGACCGAACTGATCCTGTCAGTATGAACCGACCGGGCCGGCGCTCTGAATCAACCGCCCTTTTGACGGCACCTAGCACCCCCGGACATGCCTGCCACTCGTCGAGCAGGATGGGTTCAGCGCGACCACGTAACGCAGCATCGGGGTCGGCCTCGAACGGGTACGCCTCAGCTGGCTTGTCCAAACGCACTATGCTGGCAGAGTGTCGCATAGCGGTGGTGGTCTTTCCTGAAGCCCGGGCACCGGTTATCATCACCGCAGGAGCGGCCTGCAGCACTTCCGTGAGCCAGGGATCAATCAGACGGTTGAGGTACTCCACGGCAGGAGTGTACACTGCGAGAATACCTCGATGTCGTTTTTGCGCATACATTCATGCCGATATCGCGCAGCCTCCAATACCGATATCGCGCATCAAATGATTGCTACTTGCTCAGCAAATCAACCAAAATACCACGGAAGATCAACCAAACCAAGAGTGCTGCTTATGAGTTTGTAGTTCAGGTTGTGCTATCATCTTGCGTACGAACGACCTGTTGGGCGACGACGGAACATCCCGACAGAACCTCTTCACGCCTGACTGGAGCTGTCACGAAGCGCGGTGAGAAGAACTCGCTCGCAAATCAGATGGCGAACAGATGGCGAACAGTTGGGGAATAGTTTCGAGGGAAAATTTGTCGATGGGGCCGGGGAAGAAGCCGAACCCGACGGTGGTCGCCAAGCTGATTCCGACTTGGCCACCACCGTGCTCACCAGGAAGTCAGCAACCGCCAATACCACCGCACAGAGCAGCACGAACGTTCTATTTGTGTTCCGGCTCGGGGTATCTCGGCGGGCTAGACCGTATCTCTGTTTCTCACGAGTTCTATCCCGGCGAGTATTGGGACTGGGACGATGAGACCCAAGACGCGTACACTGAAAAGAATACAGTCCACGGGCACTGGTTCGAGGCTAAAGACAACAAAGGGGCGTTCATGCCGTCCGCGTTGATCGGCCGATTCGTTGAGTTGGCGCTCACTCACGACTTCGTGTATCTGAGTGTGGAGCAGTTCGACGGCACCGAGTTCGGGGGTTTCAATTTCGGTCTCAGTGGCGCAGGTTCGCACATTCAAGCGGTCGTCGACGAGTGCGGCGGCACACCGCCTCCGTGGAACGAGTTGCGTAACGACAATAACGAATACGTCGTTTACGTAGAGGCCGCATGGCACGACAGAACATATCCCTATGACGACACAGTGCCTTCACTGAACGCCGTTTGCAGACGTGACGGTGCCGTAGACATTTTCCTTTGGATCGAGGCCGGCTTTCTTGCGGGGCAGTACCGGCTCGACAACCGGATACCGGTCACGTACGTAATCTTTCCGTACGAAAGGGTCAACTGGGATCAACAACGCCGTCAATCACATTTCAATGCACATGCCGTCGACACTCTGTGGCACGAATCCACAACCAACGAATCCGCGTTTCTGCCCGCCAGTGGCATCGAAGCTTTCGTGAACTCGGCCACCAACCCAGGTGTACTTTTGATGATCGTAGAAGACTTCGACGGTGACGAGTTCGGAAGGTTCTTGTTCGACACGCACGGTTTAGATGGATCGCTTCGCGCTGTCACTAGGCAATGCGGTTGGAAATGGACCGACGACTAACCCACATCTCCGCCCGCTGCTCGGTAGATATTCAAGTGCCCACAGCAGAGTGGACGCGGCGGCAATGCGGCAGTCGCATCAAATTTGCTACGCCGAACTCCTCTCGTGAACAGGGCGGCTAATTCAAATTATGATTTTGAATTAGCCGCCTATGGCTTAGGCTTACGGCGATGACTGTTGAACGTGATTTGGCGCCCCAGTTGGAGCGAGCGGCGCTGAGCGCGGCCGCGGTGACGCTCACTGGTCCACGCCAGAGCGGGAAGACCACCCTGTGTCGGGCAGTGTTCGCCGACCATCCCTATGTGAGCCTAGAAGCGCCCGACGTGCGATCTTTCGCTGTCGATGATCCCCGGACGTTTCTGGCCCAGTTTCCCCGGGGGGCGATCATCGACGAGGTTCAGCGGGCGCCGGACCTTCCCTCCTATCTTCAAGGACTCATCGATACCGACCCGACACCGGGCCAGTGGATTCTCGCCGGTTCACAGAACTTCTCGCTCGCCGAGTCGGTCAACCAGTCGCTGGCAGGTCGCACAGCAGTCCACCATCTGTTGCCGTTGAGCCGGGGAGAGGTGGTCCGCTTCCCCCATCACCCCGAAGACCTGAACGAGACACTGGTCACCGGCGGCTACCCTCGCATCTTCGACCGCGGACTCGAACCGTCTGAATGGCTCGGCTCATTCATCGCAACCTACGTAGAGCGCGATGTCCGAACGCTGCGCAACGTAGGCGATCTCTCCAGCTTCGGACGATTCCTCGAGCTCTGTGCAGGCCGCACCGCGCAACTTGTCAACCTCTCGTCGCTGGCCGGCGATTGCGGGATCTCCCAACCAACGGCGAAGGCTTGGCTCAGCATCCTGGAGGCCAGTTTCGTGGTGTTCCTGCTTCGCCCCTTCCACACCAACCTCCGCAAGCGTCTGGTGAAAATGCCCAAACTGCACTTCTACGACACCGGGCTCGTCTGTTACCTTCTCGGCATCCGTACTGCAGAGCAGTTGCACTCCCACCCGCTGCGCGGCTCGATCTTCGAAACGTGGGTCGTCTCGGAGATCAACAAACAGCGAACCCATCAAGGCCTGCGCCGGGGTCTGTCGTTCTATCGCGATCGCAGCGGCACCGAGGTTGACTTGGTAATTGAGCACCCCGAGCGTCTCACTCTGATTGAGACTAGATCAGCCGCCACTCCCTCTACCAGCTTCCTAACTACCGCCCGCAGAGTGAAAGCCCAGCTCGGCGACCAGCGCCAATGCAACCTGACCGCGGTGTACGGCGGCGACCAACACCAAAAACGAAACGACGAGCACCTGCTTCCCTGGGCACAGTTGCACCATGCGGACCCGGGCCAGATTCGATGAGGCCTATACCGTGGCACAAATGTGACGCAAGGGCCGGAACCGGTGGGGCCCACGGTTACACCCTGACCTAATTGAGGGCGCCGTCCTTGATCAGCAATTCTAGGTGCTCTTGAAGCCGGGCGGGCAGCGGGTCGGCTTCAATGAGGGTGCCGAGTTCGATACCGTGACAGTGCGATCTTGCCAGCGTGTTCACGGTAGTGGACGGCAGGACTGGCGTTGGCCATCGCAGATTGAGACGACTCCGACCAACCGGGCGCATCCATGACTGCTTCAGCGCCGAGCACTAGGAGTTCCCCCGGTACACTTCGGGCCTCGTCGGCAACCGCAGCAGTAAGGGCACCGGGCGCCGGGCTGCTCATGTGAAGTAGGCGTTGTCGGGGTCGCCGAGGATCGGGACGACCGCCCCTCGATCGAGGTAGCGATTGCCGACTTCGCACGATGTCTCGGGTGCGAACAGACAGGCGTGACAGGCCGAGTTGTGCAGCGAATCGCCGATCTCTCCAGCGCGGTGGTCGGCGCACATGGGATCGGTCGAGCAGAGCTTGGCGCGGCTCACGGCATCCCGCAGCACGCCGGCCAGCCGGTTCGGTTCGCACAGCGCTACGAGACCACCAAGGGTCCCCTCCGAATCGGGGGAGGCCGTGTACAACAGCACGCCTGCCATCGGCGGGCCCTCAGGGTCGCCGGATTCGCGACAGTAGAGCCGTTCCCGTATCGAGGCGGCCGAGTAACCGCAGTCGAGGGCGACTTGATGCACCAGCAAGTGCGAAAGCGTGTGCAGCAACACGAAGCGGGCCGGCTTGATTCCTTCCGCAGGATCGAGTCCGCGGCGGGCTCGCCAGTTGCGTGTCGCTTGTGCGAGGTCGCGGTAGCGGCTGCTTGTGCGGTAGTCCTTCTCCCACTGCTCGACCCGGGCCTCGGGAAGTCGAACGAGGATCCCTTCGCCCCGAACCTCGGCGGCGGGCAGCCACGACTGGTCTCCATTCCAGATCGGCGCTATCCGGTCAGGGTCGCCGGCATCAGGGCTGTCGATCCGTGTGAATCCGCATAATGCCTGAACTTCCCGCAGCCGGTCCACCGCGATGGGGTGGTCGAGCGTCTTCTTGAACCCGGACGGTATCTCCAGTGCCCGCACCCTGAAGTCGTCAGAGTTCGGTGGGACAGCTGCGGTGAACGCCTCCCACTCCGGCCCGCGCAGGTCGTCGATGCCGATGTCGTCCTTGTTGCCACCCCGGTGGTCATCGATCGCTGTCCACACGTCGTCGGCATCCCATCGCAGCACCCAACGCAGCGGTTTCTCACCCGAGCCCTTCTTCAGACGCTTGACGATGACGTCGAACTCGGTGCGGTCTTCGATGTCGTGAAGGTCGTCCCAGTGCTCGACCACCTTCTGCTCGATGTCGCCGGTAACGGTGGGGATGGTGAGCGCCGAGCGGTACACCGCGAACCAGGCGTTGGAGGCACCGAGCAGCAGGGCCCGGGTCGGCTGAGCGCATTCGGGGTCGAAGCGCTGAAGATGCGGGTGCCTGCCACGGCAACGCGGCAGGTGCGGCTCTGGATCTGAACCGAAGGCGTCCTGCACCAGCCGATTGACACCACAGGTTTTGCAGACAACCCGTACATCGGTGGCGCGGCTGGCCTTGCCCGCTTCCTTGAGTTCCAGAATCGGTCCTCCGTTCGGGCATTGGCCGCCACGGTGGACGAACTCATCCCAAGGAAAGTCGTCGAGGTGACCGGCCATGCACGCAACGAAGAAACGTGCCGGCACTGCGGAGGGTCGACGTCCCTTGCAGCGGTCATGGAAGTAACGCGCCCGATCGGGCCGGTAGACAGGAACGTCGAGTTGGAATCGTTTCCGATCAACTGGTGACAGCAAGTCGCAGCCGGTACACCGAAGCCACCGCGGGAACGGGTGGACGGGCACTCCAATGCGGGCCCAGTCGTCGAACGGGGTTGAGGTCTCCTCTTGCCACGGCGGGGTCCGGAATTCGGCGACTAGGTGGCAGCCGGGCAACGCCCGCACCGTGCCGAGCAGCCGAGGTTCGATCACACGTTCACTGTGGTTGATGTCCCACATGTCGGTTCCGGCCAGAACAACGGACAATCCCGGCAGGTCCACGACCGCGCCGGGGCCGTAGGTGTGGATCATCTGTGATGGTCGAACGCCGCCAACCCGACGGGACTGATAAGCCCCTTTCCTTGACCGAGGAGGGCTCATCTCGATGCACTCCCGGCGATGCGGTCCTGTGCCTCGTCGGCCTCAATGGCTTCGTCTACGTCCTCATCGCTGGCGACGGTTTGGCGATCAACGCCACGCACTGAACCCAGCGTTATCGGCGGTTGACTGCCCGACTCGTAGGTGGGGTCATCCACAACGATCTGCAGGTTGGCTTGCACTTCAGCATCGCGCAGCGAGTTCGGGCAGGTCCACATGTCCCAGTCACCGGCTTCAGGCTTCCACAGCAGCGCAACATCGTCTGCGGTCCGCTTGGCGTAGGACAGGTCGGGCCGAACCGCGGCCTCGCGTTCCCAAGCGTCGAGGCGTTTGTCGACCATGTAGGTGACGAGCGCCGCGACCGCAGAGTCGCCGGTCACCAACTCAGCTCGCTCGGCGAGCGCCTTCACATGCTCGGCGATACGCGGGTCGGGGCGGGTGAATGCTCGTGCCGACGGGTTCGGGTTCCAGTCGTCGTCGCCGTGACGGACCGCCGACACCAGAACACCAGTGAGCCCTTTGTCAAGCGCCCGTTCCGAGAAGGGCGTGACCGACAGCGGTTCGACGTGACGGTAGAAGGTGGCGTGATAGTGATCGAAGGTTTCGTAATGCGACAGGTCGCGTGGCCGCGCCCAGTTGTAGAGCGTGATCACCAGCCCAGGTCCCCTCGGGTCACGGCCCACTCGAGACGTGGCTTGGATGTACTCCGCGGTGGCCTTCGGCTGGCCGACCACGATCATTGAGCCGAGCCGGGGCACATCGACCCCCACCGAGATCATGTTCGTCGCCAGCAGCAGATCAACTGGTCGCTCATCGGCCGGGCCGTGATCGGGGCGGTGGCGAATGAACAACCGACGCAAGATCGACTTGATGTCCTCTGACGACACCCTTGAGGTCAGCTCCTTGAGATCGAGCTTGGGTCGATTCACGAGCCCGGTCGTGAAACGAGTGCGTCTGAGCTTGGCGCGCAACTCGTCTTCGGCCATGCGCCGCATCCCGGCCAACTCCCGCACCGCGTTGAAGTACCCGACGGTGGTCATCCAGGGATCGGCGGCCAGTGCATCGTCTCCGAGTTCATCCCAGATGGCCTTGGCTGCGGCCATCACCGAGGCGAAGACCCGCAACTCGACCTGCTTGAGCCGCTCGCCGTGGGCGCACACACCGAGGTAAAGCCGTCCGGGAGTTTGTGGTGTCGGTGCCACCTGCTCGGCGAAGAACGAACGGCGGACATCGAGCAGCGGCGGCGGGAACACACGCAACTCCCGCCAGAACACCGACCATGTCTGCTGTCGCGCCCGACGGATCGTGGCAGTCGAGGCGACAATCTTGGGCCGCGCAGCCTTCCCTCGGCAGTGCCAGGTAGTCAATCTGTCGATCGCTGTCTCGTAGAGACCAGCCATCGTTCCCAACGGGCCGGTCACCAAGTGCATCTCGTCTTGGATGATCAGGTCGGGTGGCCGGAGCCGCATCACTTGCACCGTCCGGGCGGCAGTGTGCATATCTAGCGGCTGGTGGGAGTCACGCTCCTCCCAATGCGACCTGTGGGACCGGTCGAGATCAGGGTTCCGGTAGCCGTGCCGCTCACAACGCGATTCAACTCGACCGAACAGCGTGGAAGTAGCCCCGTTCCAAGGAAGCTGGGCGAACTTGTCGATCGTAGCGATCACGAACGACGGCACGAGCCGGTAGATCTCCTCGTCCACCGTGATGACAGGGATTCCTTCGCCTGCGGCGTGTCGCCGTGTGAACGAGCACTCCTTCGTGTCGCCGCAGTACACCAGCAAGCGTGCGAGTCCTGCGTCGTAGTGAACGTCTGATTTGGCGTCGAGTTCGCGCCCGCACCACGGGCAGTCGGTGAGCTGCAGCGGTGTCGCCTGGGCGGATCCGTAGCCGCCGAGTTTGGCATCCTCAGCGAATTTCTGCGCGTCGCGGGCTTGGTTCGGCGACACCGAGCCGCCCACCCACATCCCCAGCCGGAACGGCGTGTCGGCATACCGCTCGTCGACCTCAGCTCGACGTTGGCGCAGGAGTTCCGCGGCGCACATCAACGTGGCGGCCCGCTGGAACTGCTGGGTGGTGAGCAGGCGAAGCGTGTAGCGCATCAGCACTGCAACGCCGTCGCGCCCGTCGACTGCATCATCGCCCTCGCCAACGACACCCTGCAAGCGGCGCATGGCCAAGGTGTACGCAACGAGCCCGAGGTAGGCCTCGGTCTTGCCACCACCGGTCGGGAAGAACAACAGGTCAGCGAGCGCTCCGGCGCGGCCTCGCTCAGGATGGGTCGGATCGCTGAGGGACGGGATGCACAACAGCACGAAGGCCAACTGAAAGAGTCGCCATGACCGGTTGTCGGGATTGTCGGCGGCGCTGACCGCGGCGCGCAAACTCATGTCGGCGTCACTCCGCCGTGTCTCAATAGCCACGGTGTGAACCCGTTGGTGCCACATGGCCTGGTTGGCGAACCGGAAAGCATCTAGCGCATCGGGGTCGCTGCACACCAGTTCGATCCCGGCAGCGATGGCGTCAGCGACTTCGCTCGCTTGCGCGATCACCGCTTCAGCGGTGGCTTCATGCCCTTCGAGCCGGGTTGCGGTATCGGCGATACGCGTCCGTTCTTCATCGAGCCATGACCGGTAACCCTGGGCCAACGGCAACAACGCAGCGCGCAGGGCATCTGGTTCCAACTCCGAAAGCACCTGCATGTCGGTGACGAGGCCGGCGAGCTGCGGAACCGCCTCGACGCGCGGTGTGTCTGTGCGCCACACCTCGTGCCTGGGAATCACCGCGGTTCCGGCCCGCACCGCCCTGCGAGGATCATCGGCCGAGGCTTCGACCTCAGTGCCGACCCCGTGCCCGACTGCGAACTCCACGACCTCGCGGTACTGCATATCGAGTTGTGCAACCTCGGCACGCTCTGAGTCTGAGCCGACAGGCGACTCGGCGATGACTTCGCCTCGGCCGAGAAACACCGCAGCATCGTCGGGCGCGGCCAGGTCGAGTCGGGTCTGGAACAGCCAGCGGCTGTCCTTGTTGTTGTCGACCTGCTCCTGTTCGTTCGACAGGAACACGGTGACCAACCAGGGGCCGGCATCCGACCGGGCCACCCTGCCCCGTAGCACGACACCTTCGGCGTTCACCGGCAGCGGCCCGAAATCGCCTGCCGCCAGAGGCACGACGACGCTGAAGTCTTGGGGGTGCCTAACCCAGACCGATGCCCGGGAACCGTCGTCCTGGTCGTGGAACTCCCGCAAGTACTGGCCCCACCGGCAGCGGGCGATCAGCCGATCGACCGAGTCATCGACCACCACCGACAGCCCCATCGACGACTGGGCCATGACCAACTTCGGACTCCGGTCGTGCTGTGCGGCACCGCCGGTGTCTTCGCCCGCTTCTGGTCCGGCCTCGTCATCACGCTCGGGATCGGCTGCGACTGTCCCCCGAGTGGCCAGCATTCCCACGAGATAACGGTCACGGACCCGCCCGGGCGACGACCACTTGCCGCTCTCCAGTTGGTAACCGCGGATGACTTCGTTCTCGCCGTCGAGCGGACCGAGCAAATCAGCCGTGACACGGCGCACGAGGTCAGCACGCAGATCCCAAGGGCTCGGGAGCGAAGTCGAGGTGTCTGGCTCGGTCACTGGTCGTCTCCCAACAGCGATTCTTGGTTGGTTTGCCCTGCCTTGCTGGCCCGCTGTTTCCGCGCCGGTTGGTGCAGTCCTGCGGCGACTTCGGCCTGATACCGCGTCTTGTTCAGCTCAAGCAACCGGTCCAGCACCTCATCAGCCGGCTCAGGCGCGAAGGTGAACCGGACACCCTGGCCACGAACCTCATGGAAGCCATGGCCGAGGTCGAGTTCGGACCATCCGTAAGCGTCCCGCACTGCAAGATCAAGGGCGACATGCAGGTCGCGGAGCTTACGAATCTCGTCATCGGACCTGTCGTCCGGGTTATGAATTCGGTTGTAGACATCGGTCAGCCCGAATTCTCGTTCGACCATCAGAGCGGAGCGATGAGTATCCAGATTGTTCCCGGCAGCGGATACAGCCTCACTCCGCGTCGGTTGAGGAAACGTCTCGAAAACATCAGATGGCGTATACCTAACCCCGACACCAAGCGTTGAACTGTGACGTAGTGCCCAACGTAAGTGAAAGTCGCTGCTGAGCACGCCAAAGTGATAATTGTCGTCGTAGGCGAACACCACGGTGGCATCCGACAGGACTTGTTGAGTATGAACAAAAACAGGTTTAACGGTGTTGCTAACTCGAGACAATACCAGCGCTCTTTCAAGTGGACTGATCGTCCGGTACAGCTCGGGACGTGGCCGCAAGAAGCGCCACCAGAATCGAGCTGCGCCGTCGTTAACCTTCGCCCTCGCCGGTCGAATTTTCTCGTTGACGATTTCGAAGCAGTCCGGGTACGAGCGGGCTCTCACTTCGGGCCAGTCGAAAAAGTTGATGACGTAACGAGCCGCCGACTGCGTCGGTGACTGGTTGAGGTCCTCTCCTCCGAGGTACGGGAACAGCACCTCGGCGTTTCGCGGGTCCTTACCGATCAGGTCTCTCGCCTCTTCGGGACTCATGGTGAAGCCCATGCCCAGCACAATTGAGCCTTGGAAAGACTTGTCGGCGTTCTCAGCGAGACGCTTCTTGCGCCAGTCCCGCCTAGAGAGCGGATAGAGCATCTCGTCAATACCGGTGACGCGGCGGTCGTCAAGCACACATTCGCCGTCCCATTGGCGCGCGGCGGCCCACACCTTGGCGATCTCAAGAGTCGCTTCGCCGGGCCAGGTGGTTGACGATATTGCTCGGTGAATCGCCCAGCCGTTGTCGATGATCTGGGTGAGGCCGACTTCGCTGGTATCGCCTTGGGCGATTGTGTTGGTGGCGAGATAACCGAAGGACCTTGAGACCTTCGTGGCGTTCAGAAAGAAGTAGGCCACAAGGTCAGCCGATCCTCTCACGCCGTTCGCGATCCAAGTGACGAGATGGCTCCGGTAGTCGGTTCCCGTGGCACCGGTGATCTTCTGGCCGCCGATGAAGGGCGGATTGCCGACCATGGCATCGAAACCACGATCCCGGGTACCTGCAGTGTCGAATACCTCCGGGAACTCGATTGGCCAGTGGAACGGTTGACGCAGCGGAGCGCCGCTCGGTCGACCGGAGTCGAGGCGGGTGCGAGCGCGTTCACGCACTTCTCGCAGAGCCTCGCCCTCGCCCGGAGTCTCCAGAGCCGCAACCAGGTTCACGACGACTTGGGCATCGATTTGAATCAGTGCCGTCAGCGCACTCAACGGATCGCTCTCGCCTGCCGTGCTCAGGGCCGCACCAGCGATCACGTCGGCGACCGCGGCGAGAATTCTTAACCGCTCTTCGCTCGCGGCGTGGAGCTTCTGTTTACGCTCGATGTCAGCCGGGAGGTTCGTCCCGATTTCATGCAGCTCACGCCGCATCTCCATCGCTTCGTCGACCAACCGCTCAACGGCTTCACCCGCTCCCGCCGCCGAGAAACCGTGGACCGGCGTGGCCCGTCCAGCAGCCACGTCGTAATGGAGGTGCCGGAGTTGGTCGAGGTCCGAGATGCCGAGGAGGCTGTCGCCCGGCTTGATGGCGTGGTCAAGAAACGTGAACGGCCGGTCCTTGGCCACGGTCGTCAGCCACATCGAGAGCTTGGCCAGCTCTACAGCCATCGGATTACGATCCACCCCGTAGCAGCAGCGTTCGGCGACCGAGCGGAGCGCGTCGAGCATCACGTCGAGGCGGTTCGGATCGTCAGCAGCGGTCGCAGCCTCTGCGGCTCGCGGGTCGCCCTCTTGTCGCCACGCTTCGACCACCCGTTCGGCCAGATAGCGGCAGGCGGCAACGAGGATGGCACCAGACCCCACGGCAGGGTCGCAGACCTTGAGACCAAGGATTTTCGCTGACGGGCGGATGCGCCACTCGTTGGTGTCGGGCGTGTCTTGTGGACCCGGCGAATAGCACAACGGGGCGAGCGTGTGCTTGGCGACCTCCTCTGCGAGCGCCCGCGTGGTGTACGCGGTGCCGCTGTCGCGCCGTGAACCGGTCTCGGTGACGTACACCGCGCCTTCGAGGAACACCAGCGGACGGTCGCGCAAATCGAGCCGCAGCAGGTTGGCAAACGGTTCGATGCGTGCAGCAAGATTCTGGTCGCCTTGACAAGCCTGGATCAGCCCCGACCGCAGATACCGGTCGAGGGGATCGGCGAGCAGCTTGTTGACCTGCCTCTTGGTGCCGACCTTCCGGCCGGAGGCGACAGCGTCCTTGTTGCTGAGCCACGCAACGAGAGCCTCGTCCCCATCGAACATCTTGGCTTCGAGGTCGAGAAGCGCGATCTCGGGCTCCTCGCCGGGTTTGCCCTTCAACCCGAGCACAACGCTTTCAGCGACGACGGCATCGTGGTCGAGGAGTCGTTCGTAGATGTGCCCTATCTGCTCGACGTCGACGTAGCGATACGACAGGCGGCGGGTGTCGGTGACGCCGCTGCTGCTGCGAAACCGCAGGACGAGCAGGGCTTCAAGGATCGCCAGCACATCGAGGTCGGTGACCGGGATGGGCACACCTGCGGCGGTGCGCCAAGTGCCCTCTGCGGTGCGGCCCTCCAGGAAAGGGAAGCGGTCGGGGTCGAAGAGGCTGCCCCCGTAGGTCTGCACCGAGAGCTCGTCGTGATGGATGCCGCCATGCACGGCCCGACTGGTGGCGAGCAGGCGGTGCCAAGCCGTGGTGCGGGTCTCCAGAGCCTCGGGGTTCACGAAGTGTTCCTGCTGGAGCGACTCGCGCAGGGTCCGTACCGCGTAGAGGTCCTGGTAGTGCGGATCGTCGATGGGAAGGAGGTCGTTCTCTTCGGCCACCAGAAGGAACACGGTGCGCATCATCACGGTGACCGCCGCTTCGTACACCTCGTGTGGTTCAACGCCCGCCAGCAGCGTTCCGCCGCGACTTCTGTCAGCCCGCGAGATGGCGTTCACCAAGAGCTCGGTGGCCCGCCGTACCTGGTTGCCGAGTTGGTCGGTGACCTCTGCTTGGGAACTGACAGACTCTGCGAGCAGCGCCTCAGGCGTGTCGTGCTCCGACGATGCGATGAACCGCCGTGAGTGAAGCATTGATCGCAGCGAGTCCAACAACACCGGCTCGCTCGCGAACTCCGAGGCCCGCCAAGTGCCCCATCCTGTTGCGCCGCCCGCTGGCGCATGGACGAGCGCGAAGTGGTCTCCGTCGGTGACTAGCGCGAGCGGAACCTGGTGATGCCGACACGACATGGCCGACCGTTGCAGCCAAGTCGCCGACCAAGTGTCGAACGGGCGAGTGCGAGGGTCTGTTCCGGCGGGGAGCACGAAGACCAGAACGCGCGGCTCGTCTTCAAGAGGAGCTTCAGCCCACTCAGCACCGGTTGTTGCGCCGAACAAGCTGACGGGAGCGACATTCTTCGGCTGGTACACGCCAGTGGGTTTGATGGTGACGTCGTGATACGAAACACCGGCAGCCAACGCGTCCGGCAGCTCGCTGCCGGTCAGGTAGTCGGATCTCCATTCGAGGACGTCACGCAGCAGCCAGTCGATGTAGTCCGTGCGGTCTTCGGCTACTCGGGCCGACGAGGCCTGCTCGTCGCCGTACCAGCGAGCCTTGTGCTCGGCGCGGACTTCGGGCGGAGTCGGGTCGAGACCGTTCGGAAACGCCCTCTTGAGCACCGGCAACGAGAACCATGGGGCTTCGGCAGCAGCGAGATTGAGCCAGTCTTCGTGCTGCTCGGCGACACGGCGGCGGGCGACCATGAGTTATCCCCCCCCA
>JAHQYM010000160.1 GCA_024421095.1 Acidimicrobiia bacterium | reverse complement strand
ATACGGAGTATGATGGGTTGGCTGACCCGGATTCGTCTTATTCGAAGGCTGATGTGGCGCGTTTGGAGGCGTTAGCGGCGGAGCATCACATTTCGATTATGCCGGGTTTCGAGTTTCCGGGGCATGCGACGATCGTGTCGGATCATTTCAAGATTGGGTTTGGTAACGGGGAGAGTCCGTGTACGCAGGCGCACTCTAATCCGAATGCGAGGGTGAATTACACGATTGATATGACATCGGCGGTGGCGGTGAATCGGGTGAAGCACATGATCACGAAGTTCGCGTCTTGGTTTAGTGGCCCGTATGTGCATTTGGGTGCTGATGAGTTGCCAGCGAATTTGGGTAGCTGTCCGAGGATACAGAGCTATATTAGAAGAACTTCGGGGGTTACGAACGCGTCAGATTTGTTGATTTCGTTTGTCAACGATTTGAACGATACGGTCAAAGGCCTCGGCAAGAAAACGGTGATTTATAACGGTTTCGAGCACACCCCGGTTCCGTCGGGGCAGACTTTGGATCGTGATGTGGTGGTGATGTTTTGGGAGCAGGGTCGTGCTGGTATTAATCGGGAGGCGAGACGTAGCGGGTTGACATCTTCTTTTGAGGTGATCAACATTGACGTTAGCTACTCGTTTTATTTGACCCCGAACAATCACCACAATATATATCCGTCGGAAGCTAGGATTTACGATCAGTGGGTGCCGTCCACCACGGATTTGGGTACGGGTATACACGTTTGGGGTGACTCCAATTTTTGGGCTGAGGACGAGTTTTTTGAGCGGCTGCTGCGGCGGGGTCGAGCGATTGTGGCGGATCGTACGTGGAACACCACAACCACACCTGATGATGTGTCAGCGTTTTATAACCGTATGAATACGGTTGGTAACCCACCGGGCTGGGTGGGGTATCAAGCACCAACCCGAGTGAACGATGGTGAACCGTCGCATTATTACACGTTCGACAACGACGGCACGAAATATCCACCGAGCCATCAGTACTCTAACCGGCTGGGTAGTGGCCAGACGTTGTATGTTGAAGACTCGGTGGGTGAACGCCACGCGGTGTCGTTCAAACCCACCGACAGCACCGATTCGATTGTGGGCAAATCAATCGTTTTGAACAATGACGGTATCGCCGCGACGTTTGGTGGTGTGGACATACCCGCACCGTGGAGTTTGTCGACCTGGGTGAAACGCACCGCCAACCAAAACAACGGTGTTCTAATGAGTTCACCCGACGAATTCGGCAACCGTCACCATATTTTCCTTGAACACGGCTCGTCGAGGCGTGTGGCGTTCACGGCTGGTGGTTCCACCCACACATTCAGCCACACCGTCCCGTTGAACACTTGGCAACATCTTACCCTAGTCGCCGATGCCGCGACCACGAAACTGTATGTCAACGGTGCCCTTGTCGACACAGTCAACCAATCCTCACCGTTACCACGCCACGCGATCGGCACAGCTCGTAACGTCGCAAGAGCCAAGCTAGACGAACTCAAAATTTGGGACGAAGCTCTCACCGCTAACCAAGTTATCGACGACTACCGATCAAGGTGCGCGGCTAGCGGGTTGGTACATCACTGGACATTCGACGAAACAACCGGCACGACTGCCCCCGATGCTGGCAGCGGTGCCAAAAACGGCATTATTACCGGTGCAACACGTGTAGCTCAGGGGCGCCTTGGTGGGGCACTCAGCTTTGATGGCACCAACGACTATATACAAGTCGGTGCTGACGCTGTCGGCACTACCGCTATTAACGGTTGTGGTGGCGGGTGGACCACCGCACTGTGGGTGAAACGAACCGCTGATAACGCCGAATCGGTTCTGTTCGAGTCGGCTACTGATGCTTCGCCGCGTGTGAGGATAAAACTCGAAGAATGGGAAGACACCAACCAAGTCGGCATCACTAGTAGTCGCAACAACGCCTTCAACTATAGCACACCACTCAACACGTGGACCTACCTCACAATAGTCGGTACTAGCAGCGACACGAAACTATATGCCAACGGCACGCTAGCAGGCACCATCAACCAAATGTTTAGTATGCCGTTGCATCGTATCGGTGCAGTGACAAGCGGTGGCGCTTCGATTGATGCCACTCTTGACGACATTCGTGTTTATGGTCACGCCAAAACCGCCACCGAAGTCACCGCGTTGTATAGCCAAGTGAATCTCGGCCCGCCTGGTGCGCCTACGCAGCTTACGGTTACGCCTGCTTCTCAACAGCTTACGGTCACTTGGATGCCACCGGCCAACAACGGCGGTGCCGACATCACCAGTTATGTGGTGTCGCACAAGTTGGCTTCGGCTGGTGCGGATGCTTGGTCGACACCGGTGTCGGTGACTGCGCCGACGGTTACGGCGGTGATTTCGAGTTTGACGAACGCTTCGGTTTATGAGGTGCGTGTCGCCGCAAGAAACTCGGCTGGGCAGGGTGCGTGGTCTGAGGTCGTGTCTGCGGCACCGTCGGCTACGGTGGTGGCGCCTGGCGCGCCTCGTGATGTGTCTGCGGTTCCCGGTGATGCGTCGTTGGTGGTGTCGTGGGCGCCGCCGGGTTCTGATGGCGGTGCTGTCGTGTCGGGTTATCTGATCCAACATCGTGAGGACACGCAGGGCGCTGCTTGGTCAACCCCGGCGGCAGAGGCGGCCGCAACGGCGCGTTCTTACACTGTTTCGAGTCTCACCGGTGGGAAAACCTATCAGGTGCGGGTAGCGGCCAAGAACTCGGCGGGCACCGGAGCTTATGCGACCGTTACTGCCGCGGTGGTGAACACCCCGGGTGCGCCACAAAACCTGGCTGCCACAGCGGGGGACCAAACCGTGTCGCTCGTGTGGGAGGCGCCAGCCTCTGACGGTGGCGCGACGATATCTGGTTACTCCATCCAGCATCGTGTAAACACGGCAACTGACTGGTCTACTGTGACCACTGTCGCTGCTGACGTGTTGACCCGCACCATCGCGAGTCTCACCAACGGCAACACTTATCAAGTGCGTGTAGCGGCGCGTAACTCTGCTGGGCTCGGTGCTTGGGCATCGGTCACCGCCGCGCTGCCAGCCTGTCCGGCGAGTCTGATACACCACTGGAAGTTCGATGAGGCGAGTGGCACCACGGCGACTGACAGTGGCAGCCGTGGTGATGACGGCACGATCACTGGTGCTACTCGCATTTCGAGTGGGCGTTTGGGTGGGGCGTTGAGTTTCGATGGTGACGGTGATTATGTGCAGGTTGGTGAGAGCGCGTTGACTCCGGGTTCTTGTGGTTGGAGCGCAGCGTTGTGGGTGCAACGAACTGGTGATGTTACTGGTGATGGTGTGTTGTTTTCGAATGCGAGTGGTGGCGCGAGTGTTAGGCTTGAGCAGTACAACAATAGTGAGGTTGGGATCACCCAAATCCGCGCGACGGATCATTGGTTTGGTTACACGGCTCCGTTGAACACTTGGGTGCATCTCACTATTGTTGGTACTGGTAGTGTGACGGCGCTTTATGTGAATGGTGTGGCGCATGCTACGACGATCAACCGGGGGTTTGATTTGCCGTTGAATCGTATCGGTGCGGCGAGTGACGGTGGCGCTTCGATTGATGCTGACCTTGATGATGTTCGTGTTTATGTGAAGGCGTTGACTGCTGGCGAGGTTACGGCGTTGTTTAGCGAGGTGAGTGTTACTCCCGACCCGTCCACGCTTACGGTGTCTGTGGTTGAGTCCACGGTTGTGGAGGGTGTTGGTGATGTGGTGGTGACCGCGTCGTTGGATCAGCCGGCGAAGGTGGCGACTACGGTTACTTTTGCTGCTACGGATGGCACGGCTGTTGCGGGCACGGATTTTACGGTGCCGGCGACGTTCACGGCGGTTATCGCGAAGGATGCGAGGTCGGCGACGGCAACTATCAGCATCACTGATGACAGCATTGATGAGGGTTCTTCGTCGAAAGCGTTTACGGTTGCTGCCACCGCGGGTGACCTGACAGCACAGGCGGTGACAATAACGATCACTGATGATGACACCGCTGGGGTGACGGTCAGCGAAACTTCGGTGTCTGTGATCAAAGATGAAGGGGTGGTTT
>JAHQYM010000159.1 GCA_024421095.1 Acidimicrobiia bacterium | reverse complement strand
GAACAGCGCCAGTTGCGTGGTCGCGTAGCTTCTCCGAGACCCGGCTGGCCGAAGTCGCGGCCATACCCCGAGACCACCCTCAGGGTCCAAGCGAAGCGATCGGCACCACACCCACGCCGTCGGCGCGCAGGTAGGGCTGTCCAGTCGACGTGACAACAACGAGCACTGCCGGCGGCCCTGTCACGCTGGTGTCGACTTTGGCACTCAGCGCCAAGAGCGATTGCGCGGCAGCCTCTATTGCTTGAGGCGTTCCCAGCTTGACCTCCACCGCGATCCACCGACCATCGTCTCGCTCCACGATGGCATCGACTTCGAGACCGGCCTTGTCGCGGTAGTGGTACACCGTGGACCGGTTCGCCTGGGCATAGACGCGCAGGTCGCGCGTCGCCATCGACTCAAAGAGCAGTCCGAGTGCCTGCCTGTCATCGAAGAGACCTTCCACTCCGGCACCCAATGCCGCCGCCGCGAGCGACGGGTCGACAAGATGGTGCTTCGGTGCCGAGCGCAACGTCGTTCGTGAGAACAGGCGCCCTTTCCATGCGGGCTGGCTCTCATAGAGGAAGACGCTCGTCAGCGCGTCAAGGTAACCGCTGACTGTCTGGCGAGATGCAGCACCGTCAGTGCCCATGTCAGCTGCCAGTGTCGTGAAGCTGGCTTCCGACGCACTGTTGCGCGCCAGCGAAGCCAGCAGTCGGCGCACGCTGAGCGGACTGTGGCGGGTGCCGCTGGCCTTCGGCACGTCAACCCGGGCTACTTCGTCGAGATAGTCGCGAGCATAATCCTGCGCATCGCGGGCCGCCATCTGTTGGGTGAGCGGCCAACCGCCTCGCAGCAGCCAGTCGATGACGTTGCGCAGTTCGCTTTCTGGCGTGCCGTCGCCACCCGAACGCGGTCGGTACACAGCCTTGAATTCGCCTTCGAAGAGTCGTGACAGGCTCATGGTCCCGTTCGACGCGCCGCTTTCCCAAAGTGACATCGGACGCATTCGAACACGTCCCATCCGCCCCACGCCGGAATGGGTCGTGATGTAGTCTGCTGGTTGCGCGGACGCGGAGAGTATGAAACTCCCGGGTCGGCCCAGACGGTCGCTCGCTCGCCTCACCCGGTCCCACAACCCGGGCACAAGCGGCCACTCGTCTAGCAACATCGGGTGCGGTCCGCCCAGCAGCGGCAGCGTTCCTTGCGCAGCATGGCCCCGTGCCGTCTCATCCTCATCGAACAGCACTTCGCTCGCTGCGAACTGCTGGGACGTGGTGGTCTTGCCACAACCGCGGGTACCTTCCACGAGCACGACGGGAATTGAGCGCAGCTTGCCTGCTATCTGGTCGTCGACCACCCGAGGCAGGTACTTCCGCATTGATGCACCCTACCGCTCTGACAGCTCGGAATATAACAATTTGGCACTATTCCATCTAACACTTCGGCGACGATTCATCTGACAAATTGGCATCAATGGGTTAGCTGATTGCGGTGGCAATGCGGGGGCTGGACTGGCCACCCTAACAGGAAGGCACACCATGGTCGGCGGCCTTCATCGGTGGTTGCGACAAGCCGGCCTGTCAAAACGATACTTTCATCAGGTCAATAGGGAGCCCAGCCACACGAAGAAAAGCAAAAATATCATGGACACTGAATTGATATAAATATGCGCGGCTACCGAAGCTCCGATGCGACCCGTGCGAATACGACCATAACCAAGCAAAAGACCCAAGATGAATAAGATTACGAAGCGGGCAGGTTCCAAATGAACGGCAGCGAATACCAGGCTGGTGATAACAAGAATCGCTTCCTCTCGCATACCTCTTTTCTCCAGCGCACCCCAAAGCAACCCCCGGTAGATGATTTCTTCCAGAACTGGCACCACTAATGCAACAAAGAAAGCAAACAAGACCAAACTTCTAGTCAAGCCAATGGTGATTTGGCTATCTTGTATGTCTTCAACGATTGCCGCGTTCGGACTTATCCCAAGCAGTATCTCCATCAGTAACGCAATGGTTACGGAAACAACAATACCGACAATGGCAAGCACCAACCCCAATCCCCAATCACGGGGTTGAAAAGCGACCTTTAGGTCTCGCTTTAGACCACATCCTTTGCGCCGCACAGCAAACGTCAAGTAAGCAACTTGCAACAACGGCGGTATAGCAACAAACAGCACTATCCAAAAGGAGGTCAACAACTCCAGTTGCTGGTTAATATCCCCTCCGCCATTGAAGAACCCGATACCGTCGACAAGAAGCAACACGACAAACAAAACAACATTCGCCAGAACATAAATGCCTAAAGCGACAAAAAAGTCACCCAAACCCCATCTTGACTCCGCAGGGTAACTTGGTTGAGGCTTGCGCGAGAGCCTACCGATTCTGTTATCCTGCGGCGTTGCATGCGCGGGACGGGGCGGAGGCGGGGGCAGCGACGAAAGCACGGTCATCTAAGGTCAAAGGTTACGCCTCTTTGCTCACACATTGAGCCGTCAACCTCGGAAAATCAGGGCACACGCACAACAGGTCAGCAGCGCCCTTACCACACCGTTGGTAGTCGCGGTTACCTTGCGCCACCACATATTCAACCTCAGTGGAGCGGAGCGCTTGGCGCACCGTTTAGAGGTCACGTTGCGGTCGGCGACACCACGATATGCGTTTTGATGCATCCGATATCCTCCATTTGATGCATTCAATTCGCTCCATTTGATACATTGTTGAGATGCGAGCAGGTCGAGCCGGTGAAAACCAGCAGGAATACATCCGCCGCGTGGTCGACACTGAGATCGATTCGGCGTTACGCGCTTTGCCGGCTGTGGTGCTTGAAGGCCCTCGAGCTTGCGGCAAGACTTCAACGGGTCGAGAGCACACGCAAAGCGAGGTGCTTTTCGCAGGTAATGCCGCCGCCCGGACCGCCGCAGAAGTGGACCCGGCAGAGGTGTTGAGCGGACCCGAGCCTCGACTACTCGACGAATGGCAACTAGCGCCGAACATCTGGAACCACATGCGCGCCACCGCTGATGACGGTCGGCGGCCAGGGCGTTTCATCCTTACCGGCTCCGCAGTTCCCGCAGACGACATCACCCGCCATACCGGAGCAGGACGCATCAAACGGGTTCGGATGCGTCCAATGTCATTATTTGAATCGGGTCTGTCAACCGGGCAAGTCAGCCTGCACGACATCTTCGAGTCATCCGTCGGTTACATCGAGAAGTCACAAGTCGAACTTGGCGACGTTATTGCGGCTACTTGCCGTGGCGGTTGGCCAGGATGCATACGACTCGAAATCCAAGCTGCGCAAGAATATGCCGAGGCCTACCTTGAAGAGGTCTGCCGCGCCGATGTCCCCCAACTCGGTGCCTCCCGTAACCCAGTTCGCCTGCGTCGCATGCTACGTTCCTTGGCGCGCAACATATCTGGCGAGGTCTCCCAACGCGCCCTCGCAACCGACACTGGCGGCGAAACGCCGCTCGATCCACGGACCGTTGCTGCGTATCTTGACGCGCTGGCGCGTGTTTACGTTACCGAAGACCTCCCCGCTTGGTCGATTGCCTTGCGGTCCCGAGCGAGCCTGAGACAAGCACCCAAGCGCCACTTGGCTGATCCTTCGCTAGCGGTCGCAGCGCTGGGTGCCGATCCGAAGCGACTGCTCAATGATCTTGAGACTTTCGGATTGCTTTTTGAGTCTCTCGCAATTCGTGACCTACGCGTCTACGCGCAATCCTTCGGCGGCCTACTCGCGCACTACCGCGACAGCAACGAACTTGAAGTGGACGCGATCATCGAACGCCGAGATGGATCGTGGATCGCCGTCGAAATCAAGTTGGGTGGCACATCAGCTATCGAGCACGCGGCCCGGTCGTTGTTCAAACTACGAGACGCTGTTGATACATCTCGCGCGGTCAAGCCATCGAATCTTGTGATCCTCACGGCGATTGGCTACGGTTACGACCGCCCCGACGGCATCACCGTTGTTCCCATCACCGCGCTCGGCCCCTGATCGGCACATCTTGGGGTCAATTGTTGAGATAGTGACGGATGATTTGTTCTAGGTCGGTCTTGGAAATTTCGCCGTCCCGATATTTTTTCGTTGCTGTGAGCACTTC
>JAHQYM010000158.1 GCA_024421095.1 Acidimicrobiia bacterium | reverse complement strand
GCGGGTGTGACGCTGTCCACCAACACGGTGTCGGTGTTCGATGGCGCGACGGAGACTTACACCGTGGTGCTGGACACCCAACCCAGCGCGCAGGTGACGGTCACCCCGACGAGCGGTTCGGAGGACAAGGCAACGGTTTCTGGTGCGCTGGTGTTCACCTCATCGAACTGGAACTCTGTACAGACAGTGACGGTGACTGGTGTGGCCGTGGGTGCCTCCACGATCACGCATGCGGTGACTTCGAGTTCCGACACGAACTATCCGACGAGTTTGTCGATAGCAGATGTGACGGCAACGGTGGCTGAGGCGCCTGGCGTGACGTTGGGTTCGTCGACCGTGTCGGTGGTCGAGGGCACGACGGCGACTTATTCGGTGGTGTTGGACAGTCAGCCGACCGCCGATGTGACGGTGACCGCGACGAGCGGCACTCAGGCGAAGGCGACGGTGTCTGCGGCTTTGACGTTCACCACGTCTGACTGGGACACGGCGAAGACTTTCACGGTGACTGGTGTGGATGCGGGCACGTCTGAGATCACTCACGCGGTGACCAGCGATGATTCCAACTACCCGAGTGTGACGATAACTACGGTGACTGCGACGATTAACGCTGGTCCTGGGGTGACTGTGAGTGGCACTGCGGCCAATGTGATTGTGGGTGCGACGGCAACATACACGGTGGTGTTGGACACTCAGCCGACTGCTTCTGTGACAGTGACTCCGACGAGCGGTTCGGAGGACAAGGCAACGGTTTCTGGCCCGCTGGTGTTCACCTCGTCGAACTGGAACTCTGCACAGACAGTGACTGTGACTGGTGTGGCCGTGGGCACGTCCGCAATCACCCACGCCACGGACAGCACCGGCGACAGCGACTACAACAATTTGAACCCCGATTCGGTTACCGTCACAGTCGACAATCCGGCCCAAACACTCAGCGGTCCGGTTGGCGCTCCGATCGGCGATCCCTCTCCCATTGACACCGAAGAGGAGCCCGAAGAGGAGGAGCCCGAAGAGGATCCCGAGGAAGAAACCGAAGAAGAGGATCCCGAGGAAGAAACCGACGAAACCGAAACTCCGAACGAACAGCAACCGCAAACACCTCAACCCGCAGCACAGCAATACACGATCATGCCTCGCGTGTCCGCATGCGATGCCGACAATGGCGAAACCTCACAACCCTTCGCCGATATTGATGAGAATTCGTACGCAGCGAGCGATGTGAATTGTCTCAAAGAATTGGAAGTCACTCAAGGAACAAGCGAAACCACCTACGCACCTGAGCAACCAGTCACCCGTGAAAATATGGCATCGTTCATGTCTCGCTTGTTCACTGCGGTGACTGGAGACGACCCGCCGATGGAAGAAATGCCGTTCGAGGACGTACCCGAATCATCGTCTGCAGCCAACGACATAGCGAGCGTTCGCGCACTGGGCATCACCGAAGGCACCAGCGAATCTACCTACTCACCCGAGAAGGTGGTTACCCGTGAACAAATGGCATCCTTCATCGCCCGCCTATACAAGGCCATCACTGGCGAGGATGCTCCTGTCGTAGAAACGCCGTTCACCGATGTGTCAACTGATTCCTACGCCTCTGATGACATCGGCCGAATATATGGGCTCGGTATTACCACGGGCACCAGCGACACGACCTATTCGCCCGAAGAACCGGTTACCCGTGCACAAATGGCATCGTTTGTCGCTCGCATTTACCGAGTGTTGACAGAAACCGCGGATGACGAGGAACCCGCCGATGACCCACCGACCGATGGTGAAACCGAACCAACCGATGGTGAACCGACCGATGCCGAACCGCCAACTGACGATGTCGAACCAATCGACGATGAAACGCCGACTGATGATGGTGCCGAACCGACCGATCCCGCACCAACTGACGATGACACCGCACCAACTGATGATGACACGATGCCAACTGATTCTGGCCCACCGACCGATGATGACACCGCAACAACCGGCCAATAACAAAGACCACCAGACCAACCAACAAATGGGTGAAAGAACTGACCGCAGTGTAGGAATCGCCGCGAATCTTGATAACATTCAGGACTCGTGCGTTTGAGACTGTTGCATGACGCAACAACCACAGAAAATCGTGTAGCGCTAGTTCCAGAAGGCGTGGAGAAGCTAACCCGCAAAGGTTGGGAAGTCCACGTTGAGCGAGGCGCAGGAACCGCCGCTGGTTTTGTTGACACTGCCTACCAGCAAGCCGGAGCAACAATCGTTGAACAAGGTGACGAAACCCCAACCGATGTGGTGGTCTCGGTCGGAGATGCAGCAGTCCGCAACCACCCGGACAACGAAATGTCCGCAACCGTATTCGTGGGCGTGTTCGATCCCCTCTGGGCACCACAGCGCGCCCTGCAACACGCAAACGCTGGTGTCTCAGCGTTCTCTTTAGACCTTGTACCTCGAATAACGCGGGCACAGTCGATGGATGTGCTGTCCTCAATGGCGACTATCGCTGGCTACGAGGCGGTTTTGTTGGCGGCAAGAAACCTGCCGCAAATGTTCCCTCTGATGATGACTGCGGCCGGCACGCTAACCCCAGCGAAGGTGTTGGTGCTGGGTGCGGGTGTGGCTGGTTTGACTGCGATTGGGACGGCTAGACGGCTCGGCGGGGTAGTGGAAGCATATGATGTGCGCCCCGAAGCGTTAGAACAGATACGTTCGTTGGGTGCTCGTGCGGTGGAAATAGACACCTCGGCTGCACAGAGCGAGAACAACTCCACCAACCCTAGCGGTTACGCAGCCGCACAAAGCGAAGATACGGCGCGCATCCAACGCGAGCTGCTCGCCCCGCATGTGGCTGACGCTGATGTGGTTATTGCCACCGCCGCAGTGCCAGGCCGGGCATCCCCGCTACTAGTCACCACAGAGATGGTTGACGGTATGGGTGAAGGCTCCTTGCTCGTCGATTTGGCTGCGGAACGGGGCGGCAACTGTGAGTTGACTGAGGCTGACCAAGTCGTCCATCGCAATGGTGTGACTATTTTCGGACCGACCAATCTGACTTCGGATTGCGCTCGTCACGCTAGCCAAATGTTTTCTGGCAATTTGGTGGCGTTCCTAGAACACCTCGTTCCCGAAGGTGCGATTGACCTACGCAACGATGACGAGATTATTGCAGCAATGCTCGTCACTCATAACGGTTCGGTTGTGCATCAAGCCGTAGCGGCCGCACTCAACCCCGACCCCGACCCTGCCCCCCGCCCCCCCCCCCCCCCCCCACCCGACCCCCCCCCCCCCCAACCCCGACCCCGACCCTGCCCCCGACCCCGCCCCTGCGCCCGAACGCGATCACCCCGCCCCCAAACCCGACCCGGCCCCAAACCCCGAAACGAAAATAGGGGAGAACTGACCTTATGGACTTGCTGATCGCTTTGACACTATTTGTGCTCGCCGTGTTCTTGGGCGTGGAACTAATCACGAAAGTCCCCCCAACCTTACATACACCTTTAATGTCGGGCTCGAACGCTATTTCTGGCATCACCATTGTTGGTGCGTTGTTGGCTGCGGGTGCCGGCCACTCAACGTTTACAGCAATGCTCGGTTTTATTGCGGTGACGTTGGCGATGATCAATGTGGTGGGAGGTTTTTTGGTGACGCACCGGATGTTGCACATGTTCGGCCCTAAGCGCCGCCGCCCTACTTCCACGCAGCAAAAAACCACTGAAGGGCAAAGCTGATGAACGATTGGGCGACGCTCGGTTACCTAGTCGCGGCCGTACTGTTTATCTTAGGATTGAAGGGTCTGAGCCGACCCCGAACCGCAGTCCGAGGTAATCAACTCGGTGCGGCGGGGATGCTCGTTGCGGTTGTGGTGACCCTAGCGAATAGCGAAATTATTAGTTTTGGTTGGATTGTTGCGGGCATAGTTTTGGGGACGGTGGTGGGCGCGCTTTTGGCGGTGCGGGTGCAGATGACCGCGATGCCAGAACTGGTAGCTTTGTTCAACGGTTTCGGTGGGGGCGCTTCGGTGTTGGTAGCGGCTGCTTCCTACACACAAGCCGCCGATCTTGCAGAAGACACGGTAAGGCTTTCGGCAGCGGCGACCTTGGCATCGTTGATTGGTGCGGTCACCTTTACCGG
>JAHQYM010000157.1 GCA_024421095.1 Acidimicrobiia bacterium | reverse complement strand
GTTGATCTCTTCTGCGGTGTGGGCGGGTTGACGCATGGTCTCAATCGGTCTGGCATTTCGGTGAGAGTGGGGTTTGACAACGATGAGTCCTGCCAGTTCGCCTATGAGACAAACAACCCCGGTGCCATGTTTGTGGCCGCCGATATCCGCGAAATTGCCAGTTCCGACATCGAACCTTACTTCGTGGATTCGGACGTGTCTGTGCTTGTCGGTTGTGCGCCGTGTCAACCTTTCTCGGCGCACAACCGCAAATTGCGGAAAGAGGCAGACTGCTCGCTCGTTGATGAGTTTGCGCGGCTGGTTGAGGAGACACAACCCGACATCGTCTCGATGGAGAACGTGCCGGGGTTGGCAAAGCATGACGCGTTCAGCAACTTTCTGGGAATGCTGGAACGACTCGGCTACTACCATGACGAGGATGTCGTGTGGTGCCCTGATTATGGCATCCCCCAATCGCGTCGGCGGCTAGTGATGCTCGCGTCGCGACTAGGTCCTATCCGGGTTCCCTTAGGCGATGCCAACAGGAACACTGTGCGCGATTTCATCGCCGACCTTCCATCCATCGGTGACGGCAAGGCGCACCCAGATGATCCGGCGCACATCACTCTACCATTGTCGGATATCAACAGGAGACGCATTCAGCAATCGAAGCCAGGCGGTACTTGGCGTGACTGGGACGATTCGCTCTTGAGCCCGTGTCACCGAAAATCGCATTATCCGGCTCCCTATGGCCGGATGCGATGGGAAAGCACGGCACCCACAATCACCACGCAATTCTGTTATTACAGCACGGGTCGCTTCGGCCACCCCGAACAGGATCGAGCGATCTCTATTCGCGAGGGAGCCCTGCTCCAAACGTTCCCGGTCGACTACGAATTCTCCGACGCCGGTCAACCTATGGTTGTCCGCGACGCTGCTCGCCAGATCGGTAACGCCGTACCAGTACGACTCGCCGAGGCAATCGGTCAGTCCATCGTGGAGGCATGCAATGCAAGGTAATCACGAACCTCGCTACGAGATGGGCATAAGCCTCCGCGTACTCGACCATCTCGGTCTGAATCTTTATAGCAACACGCCAGCCGTTATCTCCGAAGCAATCGCCAACGCTTGGGATGCTGACGCTACGCAGGTTGTTGTCACTCTTGATCACGAAGCGAACACGATAACGGTGGCTGACAACGGACACGGAATGAATCTCAAGGACATCAACAGTCGGTATCTCATGGTTGGCTATCGCCGGCGAATTGAACAGGGACCCGAAACGCCAAAAGGTCGAAAACCGATGGGGAGAAAGGGCATCGGCAAACTCTCATTATTCTCAATTGCAAACGAGATTCGCGTGTCTACCAAGAAAGAAAAGAGCGAACCGGAAGCATTCGTCTTGGACGCTCACAAGATACGCGAAACTGTCGAAGCACAAGAAGAGGCCGCTCGAGACAAAAACGATTTCACGATGCCGCGTTACCATCCTCAGCCTGTGAAGTTCGACGAACATGCACTCTTTGGAGATCACGGTACGGCGGTGAAGATTGCAAGCCTCAAGATGAATCTGACTCAATCTTCAGTCGTGGGTTTGCGGAAACGTATCGCTCGTCGCTTCGGACTACTGGCCGACGACTTCAAGATCAGTGTCAACGGGTGTTTGGTCGAATTTGCTGAGCGCGACTATTTCCACAAGGCACGGTTCATTTTTCAATATGGTTCTTATGATTATGCCTCGCACTGCCCGAACCTGGACGAATCAGAAAGTAGTAGTGAAGTTCTTGCATTCAAACGGGCATCCCGTTTCGATGACAGTGGTAAGTCGAACGAAAATGGCTTATACCAGGTTGGAGGCTGGATAGCGATTTCTCGACGCTCTAACGATCTGGACGATCGCACTGGAGAACAGGACGATAACCTGAACAAGATAACAGTGTTGATGCGTGGTAAGGTGGCGCAAGAAGATATTCTTCAGGAATATCGTTTAGGTGGCTTGTTTACCAAGTTCATATTTGGCGAGATTCACGCTGATTTTCTGGATGACGACTATCACGACGATATAGCGACAACTAGTCGCCAACACCTCGCGGAAGATCATCCTCACTACAAGGCTCTAAAAGCCTTCATTGGAGGTGAACTTCGCCACATTTGGACTGAAACAAACAAACTAAAGCAACAGAGGGAACTCAAGAACGCGATAGACTCTAATCCCCACGTCAAGCGATGGTATAAAGCTCTGCCTGCCACACTCAAGAAGTACGCTAGCAGCGTTTTCCGTGGTATCGATGTAGCCAACATGGATGATGAACACCGACATAAGTTCTACGCGAACGCGGTCTTGGCGTTTGAACATCTCAAAACAAGGAATGCTCTTAGCGCGCTTGAAGAGATTCCCGATGAGAACCTCGAGGCATTTTTGAATTGGTTGGCAGACATGGATGCGATAGAATCGATTCGTTATCAGGAAATCATTACTGAACGACTTACGATCATCGACGAATTTGAAAAGAGGGTGAACGATAACGACTATGAAAGAGTATTGGAACAATACCTTTTTGAGCACCTTTGGCTATTAGACCCTGCGTGGGAACGTGCGACCGAGTACGCGCATATGGAACAACAGATTCAAAATGCGATCGAGAGAACCGCGATTAGAGATAAATTACAAGTTCGTCCCGATATTCGATACAGACGGATATCGGGAGGTCACGTCATTATTGAACTGAAAAGGCCATCAGTCCGTATCCGCAAGACTGACATAGAAAACCAACTCGGTGATTATATTGCGGCCGTCAAGAAATATCTCGACGGCGATGAGAAAGAAAGTAGGTACCCTATTGATGCGATCTGTCTGTTAGAAAATGCGCCTATCGGATGGGACAACCCAGAGGTTAGAGCACGAGATGAAGAATCGCTTCGGATTTACGGAATACGGGTGATGACCTATAGACATTTGATTACACAAGCGCGTTCCGGCTACGCAAAATTTATCAAAGAAAGAGCACCGGTGATCGAACTAAGTGAGACTGTCGAATCGATCCGTTCATATCGCGCCGATTGATAGAAGCTGATCGCCAGACGGCACCTTTACATTTCGATACCTTGTGAAATTCGTGAGCGACCAATGGGTCGCCCAGCGCGGCAACATTTGGGAATGCTCCGATTCGGGGAGTCTCGGGGGGCGACTCAGGTCGGCGTGGGCCCTGGTCGACGATGAGGTGTTGCTCGATGACTTGGCAGCTAGGTGCTTCCCCGTGAGCGCCATCACGCCTCGGAGGGGTCCGTGCTGGCGAACGCGGCGTGATGCCGTCTGTTGGCTCTGTCGACGCGGGGGGCTTGGCGTACTAGATACCTGCGCCCCCGTTATCGCGGCTATCCGCGTTTGAGTTAATCCGGTCTCGGTGCCCGTCCGCGGACATGCACCCGCAACGGCTCACCAGCCTCGTCGTCAAACGCCGACCACCTCGACATCGCCGAACCCCACCAACAACTCGCAAACACGTATAGGGTCAACTTCCACACCGATCCTCCAGTTCCTCGGATGCTTGTCTGCACCGATTCTGGAGGATCTCTCGGGTTTAACCGCGGACCCTCACCGCACCGACTTTGGCCTCAAACGCGGAGAGCCACCAAACTAGCAGCTCCCAACACACTCACTCCACCCCAATTTCCGAAGAGCCAGGATTCTTTCGATGCACCAAACTCCCTCCAATGGCTCTTTGTGATTTGGGGGAAGTTCGATTTAGTTGTTGAGGTAGTGGCGGATTATGGCTAGGAGGTGTTGTTGGCTGATTTTGTTGTTTTGGTAGTCTTGTGCGGCTTGCAGGAGTTCTTTGAGGTCTATGTTGCTGTTGTTGTTGGTGTCGTATTCGTCTAGGCCGTCTGGTAGTGCGGAGGCATCTTGGTCGTTTTCGTCGTCTCCGTCGTCTTCGGATTCTGTGGGCGTGTTGGTTGTTGGTGTTGGGGTGCGGGTTGTTGTTGTGGTCGTGGTCGGTGGTTTCGGTGCTGGGATTACCGCGACTTTGAAGGTGTCGCTGGCGGTGCTGCCGTTGGGGTCTTGGGCGGTGACTGTGATGGTGGCGGTTCCTGCGACGACTCCGCTGAGTATCAGTTTGGAGTCGTCGGGTGCTACGGCCACGGTTACTCTGGCGTGGTTCGAAGATGATGCCCTGATGGTC